>CAZVIJ010000052.1:0-11441 GCA_964626735.1 uncultured Candidatus Saccharibacteria bacterium | reverse complement strand
ACATGGTTACGTTCGGCCGGCCAACGTTCTCGCCAGTCGGACGAGTTCTTTGCTTTGTATGCGGGCGGGGAAGTATCCCAAATCGCAACCCAGTTGCGTGGTGCGGTACTCGCGTACAATCAGGCTCCAACCGATACGGCTCGATATAACGACCTGGTCGATGTCGTCGCGAACTATATCGCGCGCGATATGATGAATAACTCGACCGACCCGAAATACAAGGATCGGAATTTCTTATTCGGGGTAGGCGAGGGAGGCCTAGATACATTCGGAATTGATTTCGATATAGCGCAGCTTATCGGTGATGGAGTTACCGGCAGGGTAAAAGCCTCCCACTTGGCTAATCGGATAAACGACATCATTAACAACCAAACGTACGGCTTGAAGGCGCTCGATGATGCTTTTCGAGCAGTACAGGAGCGGGAAACTTTGCGGGACGCTGCAGTCGCCGGAGCGATCGGGTTCTTCGTATCCGAAGCGATTGTCGCATGGAGAAGCATTAACGCATCCGAATGGCATAACAATATTCAAGTACCGGGGTCGGGCAGACGCGTAGAAACGGGAACCATTACCGAACACGGACAAATCGGGCAAGCTACCGTAGATGGACAAACGGTTGATGTACCCGCGGGAACCACTGTCCGCCACGTTGGCAACCAGTACATCTTCGAATATAAAGATCCGGATACGGCGGCTCCCGGATTACATGTCGGGGATCGAGCTACCGTACAGGCAAATGCAGACGGTTCAATAAATTGGCATGACGGCAAGCTTAAGGACTTTTACGGACGACATCTCATTAAGCTTGACGTTAGGACTGAAACGCTTCCAGGTTCGCCATCCCAAGCAATTGTCGCACCGCTCGACAAGCTCCCGGTGCATTCGAGAGAGCTTCACGAACAAGGTCTCGACATACTCAAGCCCGGTGAATCGTACAATGGCGATGACAATAAATGGTTAAGGCTCGGTTCCGAAAATTGGGACGGACATAACCGCGCATGGAATTGGGGCATCGAAGCCCGTGTAATCCACAGCAACGGGGATATTACCACGGTAACGAATGGCGTGATACCACCACTACATAAGGGAGATGTCGTCGAGATAACCCCCAGCAAAGACTTGATCGAGATGTTCAACAACGGCGGGGTTTGGCATAAAGGGATGGCTGACGAAAGCACCTATTGGCCGATGAAAAACGCTATCGACGCTTCAGGCGGCAAGGCTGACCTCAATACGAATCTCCAGATGTTCATGGGCATCAAGGGTGCAGATGGGAAGTACGTCGATATCGGTGTTTCGAACAAGGGTATGGATATCTCGGGAATCCAATTCGACCCGACCTCCCATAAGATAACGCTTGACGCAGATCAAATTCCGGCAGGTAGCACGATCGACCGGTATGGGTATACGTATGCGGGAGGCAGCGCTATCGATAACCCTGACCAGCCGATTGCCACGCTCACGTCCGTTACGCTCGAAAAGACCCTTCCGAATCCCGAGCATTTCGCAGTCGTTCCGAAGCTCATCGACAAGCCGGAATTGACGGCGCTCGAAGTAAACAAGCCTCAGTATGGATATGAATACGACTACACGTTCGACGCTCAGCTGCGTTCGATGTACGGCTTGTGGTTCCAGCCTACTATGGAATCTGAGGTCGGCGAGCCTTCGAACCGCCAGCCGCTACCGCGAGTACCTCGAATGATCGCACCAACACCTCCATCCAGTACACACCCGCGCGTACAAAACGGAAACGGGCTCGATTATGGCAGACTCGCCCCCGCTCCAGCAGCATCGCCAATCGCGGCAACCGGAAATACGCCTGGTGCAACGGCTGGTGCACCGATTGCACCTGCTACACCCGCAGGAAACCAAACAACCGCAACCAGTACGGTCCAACCCCCGCTTACAGTTGCCGGAAATGCATGGGGCATACAGCCTGGATTGCCGGAACCGACATACGTTTTCGAAAAAATTCTTGAAGAGGCGATGAAGGTGCCTTCTTTTGCGCAGAATCCAAAGTTTATCGACCAATCGAACGGACAACCGACCCAATTAGGTTCGGTACTCCTGTACCGGGCAACAAGACTTGCCCTTATGGATCCGACCCAGATAACTGCGGAAGATCTGAGGCCACTGACTGCAAACGACCAAACCCATATTACTTCTTTGCCTGACCAGGCATTGAACGTACTTGACGCACTTGGCCTTAAAACCAGATTCATCCAGAATAGGGAAGTTGCACGAAGGCTCGACGATGCCCAAAGGCAACAGCCTCCCCGTCCGCCGGTACAATTAAGCGCTCCGGTAACCGCACCTGTACAGAACAATTCCCCAGTATCGGCAAATACGGCACCCGCAACTCCCGTTGCAGACCAATCGGCTCAGCCACCTGCAGTAGGTACGAATACGACCAGGCTACAGCCGAATGCGAATACGTATGTACCGCAGAACCAGTATACGGAACAAGAAAGACAGGCCGATGAACGGATAGTATCGCAATACTTCGCAGACGCTGCGACAAATGCGCAGGCAGTACAGACGCCTGAATTCATGAACGCCATGGCTCGTCAAGCGGGAGTCGGCAACATAGTCGATACTAACTTGGCGTATCTTCAAGGGGTCAGCCCGGATATGATTCGAAAAGTACAAGCAGCATTTGCAGCTGCTCAAAGCAGATATGGCGCACCTCAACCCCCAGCGGCACCGAGAGCAAGACGGAGATTTATTGCCCCCCAGCCGGGGTCTGCAGTTGCGACAGCGTGATAACCCGAAACGACTATGAACGACACGAACCAAACAGAAGACGCGGACATTACAATCCCCTTTAACCCGCTCATTAAGAAAAGAATACAACACGACTTGAGCCTGCTTGCCTTCAATAACTACCTAACGCTACTCGGGCTTACCTACGAAACCTACACCGAATCGCTAAAAAACATGTCAAATGAGGAACTGGTCGAGTTCCAAAACGGTTACGAATCGTTCTACGAAAAAAACAAGGAATCTCTCCTTCGCGAAATACTCGAAGAACTTAAGGTACAAGACAGCAAATAATGAACGAAACAAACGACGTACACTCTATAATAATCCAGCCGCTCCTGGATGCGCTCGTCGAGAAAAATCCGCTATTCTCGAGGGATCTGGAAGGTTATCGCGTTAAGCTCTCTGCCCAATACGAACTTTACCTTCTCACTGAACTCTCCAGGCAGCTCGAACCTGACCTCAAACGTGACTTCGACAGTCTTCTCGTGGAGTATCCCTTAGATAGAAGGAGACATAACGCATTTCTGGTAAAGAACATTGAAAACATCGAGGATAAGATCGTCGATCTCTCGCAAGGATTCGTAGAGACGTACCTCATGCTAATCCAAAGCATGTAGCTATTCCGAGTACTTCAGGAAGCGGCGATTCGGCTCGGCTTCGTCGGCACGAATTTCTATCCATACGATCTTATGGTTGGCAGGAATTGCCCGTAACTTTTCCATGAACTTATCGGCCCATTCGATAACGATTACGTTTGCGAACGTTCCCTTTTTCTCTAGCATCGCCGTGAAGCCGATCTCATCGAGGTCCTCTTCACGCTCCATCCTCCACGTATCGATATGGTAAAGCATGTTGCCGTGCTTTTGAGAAGGATATTCGCGGGAAAGAATGAACGTTGGGGACTGAACCGTGCCTTTTACCCCGAGGGACGCTGCCACTCCCTTGGTAAACTGCGTCTTGCCTGCTCCTAAGTCGCCCTGTAGGGCAAAGATAAGTGGACGGTATTCCAAGTTTACCGCGAATTTTTCCATGAGTTCTGAACCGAACCGGATGGTTTCTTCTTCGGATTCCGAAACAAACTCTTGCACTTTCGCATTTTCGGGAATAAACTGTCCCTTCCTCAACACTTGCAGCTCTCCCATCGTCGTGTCGATAACGGTCGAAGGAGGGTTATGTTCAAGCTCGCCGCCATCGATAACAAGATCGATAAGGGCAGCATGCTTTTCGGATATGGTGTCCAGTACATCATTAACGGTGTAGGGAACCTTCTGGTACGACTGGTTTGCCGAAGTCGCCGTTATCGGACGTCCAAACTCGGTAACGAGCTCGATGAACCACAGACTATCGGGAATCCTAATGCCGATCGTGTCGTTTTCTGCGGCAATGCCGGGTGCAACGTTACCTGCAGACTTTGATACGATCGTAAACGGTCCCGGCAAAAACCGGTTATACGTTTGAAGCGCTGTTTCATTGATATAGACATACTTCTCGGCCATAGCCAAGCTGTCTACCGCGATAGAAATCGCTTTACCCTCGCGTCTCGATTTGTACGCAAGCAGACGCTCAACCGCTTTCGGATTCGTGGGATCGCAACCCACGCCATAACAGGTGTCAGAAGGGTAAATGATAAGTCCTCCTCGTTCGAGGACTTCTATAATTTCCTTATTGGTTACTTTTTTGAGTGGTACAATACGCACAAACGAATTATATTACAGAATCGTCCTAGATGTTACGTCCGATAGTTGACGGTCTTGCTGTTTCGCTTCGTAGAGGCCAATATAGGGTCGTTCAGCAGGTCGGTTGATACATTATTAAGCTCCTTGCGCATCGTAAGCTCGGTTACTTGCCCCTGTTGGTACTGGGTAAGCAGATCGGTAATATGGTTGGCCTCTTTAAGGCATTTGTTCCGGAAATCTTGGGATATTTCGGGATTCTTCGAATTTCCCATTTCGGTAAGGAGCTGCCGGTATACTTTGAAATCGGAAACGACATCGGTTCCGGGGTTTGCGTTCTCGGAACGTTGGTAACCGCCAAGCATTAAGAACATTAATGCAAAACACATTAATCCAAGAACTAACGATCCTATTTTGTAGTAACCTCTCGTTGTCATGGTGTTTGAACGGGGACGTTAACGCTTTCTAATTTCTGCATCTGTTCGGCATTCCTGGAAGACAAATTGGCAAACTTGTCTCGATACGCCTTAAGCTCAGTCCGGTAATCATTGAAGTAGAGCAGAGTTAACGAGACCAGGAAAAAAAGCAGCAACAGGAACAATCGCTTTTCGTCTCTCGAATAGGACCACTTACCTCCATAGCACTTCTGAGAGATATTACTCCACAGTTTTGTCTTGAAGATTTCTTCCTGAGTTTTTTTATTCCAAGAAAGAAGAGGCAAGGCGGATAGCCACCTTGCCATTGGAAGTTTTGATTTTTTGCTTGTTTGAACTACAGGTAAATCTGTTTCAGCAAATCCGCTCGTATTAAAGTAATGTATTCCTTTGAGTTTCATTCATTTTTTCCCAAATAGCGCTCGCTTGCTTGATAGCGCGGTGTTGGATAACTTTAACGTTATTTGCGGAAATATTCAAAATCTGCGCGGTTTCTTCGACGGAATTCATTTTATTGAACCGAAGATCCAATACCTTGGCATAACGAGGCTTCATCAATCGATATATATTTTTTAATAGTTTCCTTAGCTTATCACGATATGTCGTATCGCGTTCTTCTTCCGTTATGTTCTCGAAGGTATTCTCGGGGAAATTGCTTTCCATAATGTAGTCCGAAGACTTGTACTTATTCCTGATGTAATCCCGAATCTTATTTTTCGTAATTCCAAACATGTAATTCTTGAATGAGGACTGGCCCTTGTATTTGTTTATGCCCTCAACCATAGAGAGAAATACTTCTGAAACAATTTCTTGCGTATCATGAACGCTTCCTATACGTGAGTATACGTAATAATAGATTTGATTGAAAAAATGATTATATAATTTTTCAAGTGCTTCCTTTTCTCCGAGTTGTGCACTCTGAACCAGTTTAGCAATTTTTTTATTCGTCATATTTTTTGTTTTGGAATTATTCCTCGTTTACTTTTGTATGCGTGAGTTACACCCGTCCGGGCGACAATCCAAATTGTTTGTAATAAAGGCTAAAAGCCTATTTGATAATATGAGCTATTAAGTTGTAGTCTCGATAATAGGACAATAAGAGAAAATTGGCAAATGTACATTGCACTCGCAGACGTTTTACCGAGCCTCTTCAGGTATGTGCTTTATCTGGTCAAGTTCGTTTTGAACATCTACAGTAAACGCCGGCACGATATATGTCTCCTTATCGCCGAAGCGTACCTTGATAAGGCTGCCTCCGGGTACATGGTTTGCCTTCGCAGCTTCGGCAGGAATCTGGCAAACTTCGATAATATCGACTTGCGACTTTGCTGGTATTCCGTCGGGGAATCTCGTATCCACCGAACCGTCTGCCGCATGTGCGATCAAAGATGTGTCTGCCGTCGTGACGAAAAGCGGAACATGTTCTTTAGGAGTAGGGAGCGGTGCACAATCTGCATTGGCTACCGTACCTTGTTCAATTTGGCCTTCCGAAGTCGTGCCTTGCGGCTGTCCGCTTTGACCTTGCTCTTCTGTTGAAGCAACCGGCTCTTCACCGAGCAAGTCGGCGATGTTGAGTAGGTTGCCGACGATCGCCGGAGTTCTACCGGCAATTCCACGTGCTGTCGCATGTACAGGTCCCCACGTATACCCATACGCAAGATCCTCACCTTTTTGCCACAGACCGGGGACATCATGCGTCGTTAGCTGAATGACGTTGCCGGGTATTGCCGAAGGCCGGTATTGGCTAACTGCAGTTGAGAAATTACCTTGCTGTTCGCGAACTGAGCTTGGGGTATTAAAGAAGCCGGAGACGCCACTTAAGCCGAGTATCGATATCAATGTTCCGATAACAATCTTCTTCGCAATTCTGCTTCCCATAATGCTTTCTCCGTATACGGAGCTCAGCAGGATTATCGACATTACGATCGGCAAATTGCCTGAAGCGAGTTCAGGACTAATTTGATTTCGAACCATATACTTCGCGATCGATTCGGCGACTACACCGATTGAAGCCTTAACAGCAAGCGCCTTCGCCTTTTCTCCTCCCGTACCTTCGGAGTCGAGCGTCTGCTGCATAGACTTTAGTGTTGCTACAATGGGCGCTCCCTGCAGGAACGTATCAAACGGCACTTGTGCAAGATTTGATGCAATGAACCACTTATTGAGCGCCTCAAGCGGCTCCCTGAGCAGCCCAAGCGATTGAGGAAAGTCTCGTTCGTACAAGCGAACGATAGTATTCCAGCCGATTTCGAGGCTCTTAGGTAACACTGCACCATACGACCTGAACGTCGAATTCTCGTGCGCAAGCGCAGGGTCTAAAACGGCACAAAAACCGGTGCCGTAATTTGCGGTAGCCATTATCCCTCGTGTGACATCCATGAGCGTACCGGTATTCCAGTCGCATAAACGACTTAGCTGATCGTCTCCCCAATACTTCCCGAACGCATCGGTCGGTAGCGCGCCTCGGTAGATTACCATAACGCCTGCAAGATGCTCGCCGCTTACCTTAACTTGCCTCCCAAGCCCGTACCATCTGCGCTTGTCGGTCGTAGAGTAGACGGGTCGCTTTGATTCAATGGAAATCCCTGTCTTTTCCGACGTAAAGCTCCATTCGCTCGTCGTACGCATATACTCCTCGTCGGGCATATCCTTCAAAAGCTTGATCACTTCATCTCTCGAACCCCATGGACGCTTGAGGTTAACAGCAACCAGCGGCACGACCAGCGTATCGTCAGTCGTATACATATACATAGCATGCGCCTGCCTTGCGACCGATACGACAAATCCCTTGGAAGTATTTTTCTGACGCGCAATGTAGTCCAGTACCGGAGCCGCCTCATCGATATCCCTCGCATGCATGAAGACGGATAGCATTAGATCTGCCCATGAACAGTTGCCTTGGCGGTACAGGCGATGAAGCGCTTCAGCGCCGACTCCGTATTCGCGGCGACCATTGGTGGCCTCGTCACCCATATTGAGGATTACCGCCTGATTGATAAGGTTAGCGAATACATTATTGCCCTGACCGTACGCCTTCAGAAGATGCTCGCCCCTTGTCGCAAACTCGACTGCCGCACCATATCCGATTGATCCGCCGGGACCAACTTGTGCCTTCTCGAACCAAACATCGTATAGCCCGCCGGGAGTAACGATCCTGTCGACCTTACCTGCAAGAACCTGCATCATCGCTACCGCTTGGCGATAACGAGCGTGAGATTCGTTACCCTTGTCTCCGGGAAAGCGTCTGGTAACTATATTGGCGAATCCGTCGATATAAAGGTTCAGGTTCTGTTCGGTCAATGGAATCCGGTCCACTCGCGCTCTCTGTACAAACTGATATACATCCGCGATAGAAAGCCCCATTTCATGAAGTCTGTCGAGGTCCTTATGGGATACGTAGCAATCGGGCGCATAGAGAAGGGGAGCAGCTCCCCATTCCACGTCCACCGGGTCGATCGTACAAAATGGCGCGACTTCCTTCGGTTCAGGAGCAGCCTGAGGTGCCTGTTTGAGCGAACCGCGATCTGGTGTAGCGGTTGCGACGTTGATTGATTCAGACTTTCCTCGTGCCATGATCTGTAATGTTGAATTTTACACGATAACCTGTGGTTACACAATTGCAAATTTGAGCTGCCTGTCAAGATAAACTCAAGATATACTCACAAATATTAGCCAGCCTCACATGCACACTATAAGTCTGGAGCTCTGCCTGAAATCTGGTATTATGACGGTGTGCATAGTTTTCTCCTATTATGACTGACTTGGTTAATGGACTTAATCCCCAACAAAAAGAGGCTGTACTCCATGAAGGGTCGCCGCTCCTCATACTTGCAGGCGCAGGTTCTGGCAAGACGAAGGTGTTGACAACGAGAATCACTCATTTTGTCAAAAATCGAGATATCCTGCCTCACCGTATCCTTGCCGTCACATTCACTAACAAGGCAGCCAAGGAAATGAGGGAAAGGATTCAAAAAATAGTCGGAGCGAAAGTGGACTTTCCGTTCTTAGGTACCTTCCATAGCATTTCCGTAAGAATACTCAAGGTCGACGGTATCCATGTCGGGCTTGAGCCAACTTTCACGATCTATGACTCGAGCGATCAGAAAGATCTCGTGAAAGAGGCGATGAAGACGCTCAATATCGATGCCAAATCCCTAAATCCATCGGCAGTACATTCGGCCATTTCAAGCGCCAAAAACGATATGGTAACGCCAAAGATGTATGCAGGTATGGTAGGCGACCTTTTTACCGAGCAGGTCTCCAAAATTTATCCTTTGTACCAGACGCTCCTTGCCGAACGAAACGCTGTTGATTTCGACGACCTCATCATGAAGACAATCAACCTGATGCAGGACAACGAAGAAATCCGCGAGCGCTATATCGACCGGTTCGACCAGATCCTCGTCGACGAGTACCAGGATACCAACAAGGCGCAGTATTCGTTGATCCGAATGCTGGCGATGAAGAAGCAGAACATTACGGTAGTCGGTGACGAAGACCAGTCGATTTACGGCTGGCGAGGTGCCGATATCCAAAATATTCTCTCGTTCGAGAAAGATTTCAAAAATCCGAAGATAATCAAGCTCGAGCAAAACTACCGCTCAACGCAAATCATTCTTGATGCCGCATATTCGGTTATCAACAAAAATACAGAACGGCGCGAGAAAAAGCTGTGGTCCGACGTGAAGAAAGGCCCGTTGGTCCAAGTGTACGAAGCCCAGAATGAAATCGAAGAGGCGATGTTCATCACAAAGACCATTGCGAAGATGAAAACCGACGACCTTAAGGAAATTGCGGTGTTGTATCGGGCAAATGCCCAATCCCGCGCAATCGAAGAACAATTCCTCAAGGCAAAAATTCCCTATCGGCTTGTCGGCGGACAAAGATTCTACGACAGAAAAGAAATAAAAGATGTTCTTGGGTACATGCGCGTTTTCTACAACCCGTCGGATGTTCTTTCGCTCCAAAGGGTTGTGAACACGCCGCCACGCGGTATCGGACCGAAGACGATTACCGAGATGATCAATTTATCGAAAGATTTAAGCGTCCCGATCGTCGATCTCATCACGAATGTCGCGCTCATCGACGATTTCAAGGACGATATTAAGGAGTATCGGAAGAGTTTGGGCGAGCGGGATAAGAACAAGCAAGATCCCAACAGCCTATTCGCCGAGGAAAAGAAGAAGCATGTCGAGGATCCCTTCATCGAAGCGCTGCTGAATTTCAGCGACATGCTCGGTGACGCGAAGCTGCAGACCAGCAGGCCTGTGATAAATTTCGGAAAGCGGATCAACGAGATACGCGATTACATGGTTAACCTCAACGTCAGCGAATTCATCAAGACGATAATAGAGAACATGGATTACCTCACCTACATAAACGACAATACCAAAGAAGGCGAGAGCAGGCTTGAGAATATCAAGGAGTTCCTGAGCGTAGCATCGAAGTATGACTCGATGACGATCGAGGCGGGTCTGGCGCAATTCCTTGAAGATGTAAGCTTGATCGAGGAGGCACAGGAACGCGATGAGAAAAACGAGAACAAGCAAGTCGTAAATTTGATGACGATCCATGCTGCTAAAGGTCTTGAGTTCGGCACCGTATTTGTTGCAGGAATGGAGGAGGGCATTTTCCCACACTCACGGTCTCTGGCCGACATGAAAGAAATGGAGGAAGAACGGCGGCTTATGTATGTTGCTGTAACTCGTGCCAAAAAGAACCTTTACCTCCTATACGCGATCACCCGAACCTATTTCGGGAATACGCAATCAAACGTCGTATCCCGATTTATCGCCGATATCCCGGAAGACCTCATGGAGTTCCACTCGGTTACCGAGCTGTACGATTCCGAAAACTACGATCTAAGGAAGAACTACAAAGACGAATTCGACGTCGGCGAAGCTACCGATATCGAATATATGGATTTGGGCGATAGGGTACTGCATCCGCAATTTGGAGAAGGCCGAATCGTCGATATCGATAATGACATGGTTACGATCGACTTCTTGGAGAAAGGACCGACGAAAATCATGGCGCAATTCGCGAAACTCAGGAAGCTTTAGGAGTATAATGCAAGAGCATGTCGCTTTACTTTAGAGAAGAGGTAATCCCGCGGTACCGCGCGTGGAATCGCAAAAACATTACGTACGGACCAAATGGCCAAGTTTCTCTCATGAACTACGTACGAAATGTAAATGCTCGACGCGCCATACCTTTTTGGTTCCTTATCGACCATATCCCGGCAGCATACGCATTAAATAAAGAATCAGCTTTTACCTACCCGAACAGCATATTCCCATTGCGGGGGAAAATTCATTGCGTAATATTCGCGGCCTCGCTGGCCATTGCGGTATCCGATGGGCAGATCAGCGATGTCGATCGCATTCGGCTCGGCTTGCATTTGTCGAGAGATACGTACCATGCCTATACCTCGCCGATTATTGCGCCGGGAGCGGAAGGATATCCGATCGATGAGCAGTCGGATGGGCGCGAAGTGCGCTCGGAGTACCAATACCTTCATCCACAATTCCGCCATTTATCGTTCTTGCGAATGCCGTATGCGACGATTTCT
>CAZVIJ010000051.1:0-11750 GCA_964626735.1 uncultured Candidatus Saccharibacteria bacterium | reverse complement strand
GGTATATCCTCCCTTGCTAACGTAAAGCGTCGCGGCGATGGATGCCTGCGACGAGGTAAAAGAGCTCGACCCGGAAAAATCATTGAAGCTCAACGTACCGCCGTTGCCGTTGAACGTCCCTCCCGAATGGCTGAAGTTCCCCTTCACATCCATTTCGTACGTAGTCATGGTAAACGTGCCGCCTTGCATCACGAATCCGCTGAGACCGACTTTATTCCATAACCCCGCAGCAGACGAGATGGTACCCGAATACGTATTCGCGATATTGATTCCGGCAACATCGATAGCTGTATCGATCAGAACGTTCGCAACCGAATACGTGCTGGTGAATGCTGCCACGTCATTGGTTCCGGGGACGCTATTGGTAGACCAATTTGCCGAAGTCGACCATTTGCCGTCCGCGCTTGCGTTTGTCCAATATACCGTATTGGTCGCGGGCAGCCGAAGCTCTGCGGGATTTTTAGGCGAATTATCGTAATGCTGCGGTAAATATCCTTGCGCGTTGGTTTGCGTGATGTACCGCTTACCCTGGCTGTTCAATATTTTCACCAAGGTAACGGCCGAAAGTGCGGGAACTGCCAAAACAAGGACGATCAGTAGGGGCAAAACCTTGGTACGGTTTCTCCTCACAAAATTTGCCAACAAATATTTCAATTCGGAAGCGCGCGTCGTTTTTTTGTACCTATTGCTCACGTCGGGCAGTCGATCATGCTATGTTGAGCTAGTATAGCTTGATTAGCTCCAACAACAAGGGTGTACGCTTACGATTTTTGGAGCGATCAAATAGTGTATAATTCAAAGAATTTGTCTGTATGTATTCGGTCATTTTATTCTACAAATACGTTTCGTTCGATCACGCGGAGATCGAAATAGTTCCCTGGCAGCGAGAGCTCGCCGAGAAGCACCATTTGCAAGGCCGCGTGCTTGTCGGCGATGAAGGCATTAACGGAACGCTTGCCGGAACTCCCGAAGATATCGACGCATATATACATGAAGTTACCGCTCGCCCGGATCTAGCCGATATCGACTTCAAGAAAAGCGAATCCGAGGTATTGCCGTTCCCGAAACTTAAAGTCAAATACCGACCTGAGATCGTTACGCTTGGTCTCGAACAGGATATAGATATGCAAACCGCTCCCAGGGGAACCTACCTCGACCCGGACGATATGGAGAAAGTTCTGCAAAGCGGCGAAGAGTATTACATCATCGACGCAAGAAATAATTACGAGGCGGAGATCGGCAAGTTCAAGAACGCAATCACGTTCGATATCGAAAACTTCCGCGAGATCCCCGAACATATCCAAAAACTCGAAACCCTCAAGAAGAAAAAGGTCATCTTCTACTGCACGGGAGGGGTTCGATGCGAGAAGCTCACCGCGTACGCGATCCGCGAAGGATTCGAAGACGTCTACCAACTGCACGGAGGAATCCAGCGGTATGCAGAGAAGTATCCGAAAGGCGGATGGGAAGGTGCGATGTATATTTTCGACAACCGGGTCACCATGGTTTTCGACAAGGACGAGGATAGAAAAATACTGACCAGCTGCATGTTCTGCGGCAAACCGTACGATTCGTACAAGAACTGCTTCAATGCAGCATGCAACAAGCGCATGATCTGCTGCGACGATTGCTATCGCGAACATGAAGGATGCTGCAGCGATGAATGTCGACAAATCAAACATCCCAGAAAAGACAAGCAGCTGTTCGAGGAAAAACTGGCCGATGAAAATCCAGGCGACAGCTAATAGTCGCGCTTATCAAAATTGACATCCTGCAGGTAAAACTTAGTATGGACTATGGCCCCGACGAGGTTCGAACGATGTCCTGTGTATAAGATACTATTTTTGGCATTTTTTCTTGCGGCCTATCTCTTCATTGCAGCACATGCCAAAGCATCGGCTGTTACCAGAACGTGGGACGGAGGCGGCATCGACAACAATTGGAACACCGCACAGAACTGGTCGGGAGATACGATGCCCACAGCCTCTGACGATGCCGTATTCGATACGACCTCGACTAAGAACGCGACAATCAACTCTGCTCCATCCGTCAACAGCATTACGATCGCCTCAGGCTATACCGGCATAATAACGCAAGCAGCTGGCGTAGGAGTCACGGTCGGTACGGGAGGTTTTTCTAAAGCGGGAGGAACGTTCACCGGCAACAATGCTTCAATCACGATCAGCGGATCTTTTTCTAACACCAGCGGCACATTCACCTCCACATCGGGTACCTTAACGATAGGCGGAAGTTTCGCGAATAACGGGACGTTTACCCATAACAACGGAACGGCAGCCTTCAACTCGACGACGTCGGGAAATACGCTTTCCGGCACGATGACCGGAACAAGCTCGTTCAATAAGGTAACTTTCAACGGCGTCGGCGGTTCATGGACGATTACCGACTCCATCAGAATTTCTGCTGCCAACAGTACCGACGCTCTCGTAATCGGGAACGGTACCGTCACGCTCGGAAACGGCAATGGAGATTCCATGGAAATCGACGGCAAAACGCTTATCGCGAACTCAGCCGGGCAAACGGCTACCCTGCAAACAGCGCTGCTTCCGAACGGCCAATCGATCATTATCGACGTAAATGCGAATACAAGTACGCCAAGCTGTCCAAATTGCATTATCTCGGTAGGGTCAACAAGCGGTGCCGGACAAGGAAATCTGCTACTCAACAAAAATACGATCGTACGGCTTAATGCCAGGAATACGGCGACCGCTAGCGATGCCGGTATCGAAGTCGAATCGACGGGATATTTCAGGGCACAAGGCTCGAAAGATTTTACGGGCAACATTACGACTGCGACCGAAACGACGATAACCGATACCGGAAAGACATTTACTTCGGCCGAAGTCGGCAAATCAATCAAAATAACTTCCGGTTTGGCGAAAGGTAGGTCTTACACAATAACCGCCGTGCCAACGAGTACAAGCCTGACGATTGGCGATACCTCATCTGCAGATGCAGTTGCAGCAACGATCTCTCAAGATGGCTCGTTCAAGAAAATTTGTTCAGACTCCGCGTCGCTTATTGCAACTTCAAGCGAAGGAACCGGACGCTACATCCGCGACAAGACAGGGTCAACAAAGCTTTACAAGCTGATAACCAGCACCAATAATGACGCCTCCTGCTCGAATAACGACTCGTTCACCATTATGGCGGAGCCCGATACTTTCGATATCGCCGCGAACGACACCTTTGAAATCACCGACGGCATAAAGGCTGCGGATTCGTACGAAATACTCGACTTCGTCCACATCACGGCGGAATCGGGAACCGCATGCACCAGCGCAACGAACGAATCAGGCGAAGGATACATCTACGCGAAAGCCGGTTCGGAAACGATCATGCAATATGCGAGCGTCTGCAATATGGGAAGGTCAGCGCAGTTGGGAATCGTTTTCCATACAATTAACCACGCTAACGCGAATGAAGGGGCAACCGTAGATGATTCGCAATTCCTGAAGAACTACATCGGCGTCAACTACGCCAATTCAACGAATAACTCGTTTACTTCGAACTACATCTCCTATGGCTTAACCGGATTGACATTCAACGGCTCCACGGGAAATACGATTACCGACAATTTCCTGGAGAACGCCACGAATACCAGTTTCTCGTTCGGTACGTCAACGAACAATACAATTTCCGGAAATACCGCAAGTTTCAACGATCGCGAGGGAATTTACCTCTTCCAATCCCATAAGAACACGATTAACAATAATACGGTCTACAGAACAGGGTTGACTATCCGGCTTCGGCAGTCGCGGGCGAATGCAGTTAACCAAAACACGGTTTTCAACAGCGACAACGGCCTATATTTCAACGATTCGGCTGATGGAAACTCCGTTACCGCCAATAAGCTCTACGGAAATGTATACCAAGGAATCTTCTTCTACGGTTGCCACAACAATTATATTTCCGGAAACCAGCTAAACGATAACAAGGCTGATGGTATTTTTCTTTCATACGATTCGTACTCAGTCATCAGGGACAATTCGATCTACCGTAATAAAGGCAACGGAATCACGCTCGTCTCTGCTCCGAAGGCAGTAACTTCAGGCAATTCCGTATACGGGAACGTAGGCTACGGATTACAGACCGATAGCCAACAGGCTTACGTGATAAATGATCAGTTCGGTCAACCCGAGGCAAATGCGTTGGGAGACTTCAACCTCAAATATAGCAAGTCTTCGGTAAACATGATGAATGTCAGTTACACAAATCCGCCAACCGTACCGAACGGAGATGAAGGACTATTCGTATATCCGGGTAAATCTGCTTCTAATATCGTGGGCGTCGCCTACGATAATTGGTACAACGGAATACTCGGTTTATTTTACGCCGACGGAACATACTCGGTGTCATCGCAAAACCTGAACATAGACCAGGGTATTATCGAGCAGGAAGCTATATACAATTACACGCTGCCGGCCGGCAAATCGCCATCAATGATAGTCGGCATCACCCAAGAATCTTGGTGGTCGGGTATACTGACCGTGTTCTTCAATGACGGTACGTACGCTGCGACCGCATCCGGATGGAACGGGTCGGGTGATGTTACTTTTACCGCAGCGAGTACGTACACGGTTGCAGCGGGCAAGTCGTATGCGATGGTAATCGGGTTGCAGCAGGACATCTGGAATTACGGTTACCTCACGGCCTTCTACAACGACGGTACATTTTCTTCAGCAAGCAACGATAGTTGGGATGGCACTAACAGCGTAGCTTTGCCGAATCTACATACCTATTCCTTACCCGGCGGCAAAAGCCCGTCGAGCGTTGCCGGCATAACGAGCGATTGGTGGTTTGCGGGGAAGCTCGCTGTTTGGTTCAATGACGGAACCTATGCAGACTCATCTGCTTCAGGAGGCTTCAATTCCACGACTAATATTGCGGTGGATTCAGTCTACGGCGGCAGCAAAGCAAGCGCCTACTTTGTCTCGAAAAAAGACAACGGCATCATCGGCAAGACGAGAGTTTGGGGTAATTACACAATCCCGTCGGATATCACCGAAAGCCCAGCCGACGAATCCAACGCGAAGTACAATTTCGCCGACGTCTCGTGGACCGCGAACGTTACTCCCCATGGCTATTACGGCACGGGAACCGAAGATTCTGACCTCAACTACGATATTTCTGCAGCCGACCTGTCGGGAGGTCCGTACTACTATACGCTTCTGTGCAAAACGGCAGGCAACGGAACAACGGCAGTATTCGATGTCTACCGCAACGGCTCTGATATCGGAGATGCAACAGCAGGTACGCTTTTCACCGATATGACTAACGGCGTTAACCTGAAATTTAAAATCGACGGCGGCGGTTCGGCAAATTATGCGTTGTACGATATTTATTCTTTCGCGGCTTATAACGGGTCGGGCGATACCTCTACACCTAAGAAACTCGAATTGGCGCAAAACGGCGATACGTTTACGATCCCCGGCGGCAAGACGCTGCAAGCGGTTGGGACATCAGGCGTAAAATCCACCATCACTGCGGCAAACGGCGTAACGTATGCGCTGGATATTTCCGGAACCCTCTACGGAAGGGACGACGACATCACCGTATCAGGCGACCTTACGCTCAAGTCGGGAGGAACACTCGATGCGACCATGGTAAGCATGGGAAGGAATTTCTCGAATTCGGGAACGTTCGTTCACAATAGTGGAATCGTGCAATTCGTCTCCACAAACGAAAGCATCGTAACCGGAACGACAAACTTCTATAGACTATCATCCTCGACTGCAGGCAAGAAACTCACCTTCAAGGCAGGCCAAACATTCACATTCGACGGCGATTTTAATCTGCAAGGCGCTTCAGGTAATCCGATTATTCTTGGGAGCGATACGCCAGGTAGTGCTTGGACCGGCTCTTTTCATGGAACCGACAATAAGCTGCGCTATACGACATTCAAGGAATCGGGCTGTTCTGTTGGATCAGCAAACGTCTACTACAACGAAACGAATACAAACTCAGGAAACAACGGATATTGCTTCGTTGCGCTCAATGATCCTAATCCAACGCCTGAACCGACAACCGTTCCGACGCTAACGCCAACCCCCACGCCATCTCCCAAAAGTTCTGTAGGCTACACGGCAAGCGTTACGACAACTCCACAACCAACGGCTACACCAGAACCCACCGTATCCGAGACACCGGAGCCTTCTCTCACGGTAACTCCAACGCCATTGCCGACAGCGTCACCGACCGATGCCAAGGAAACGGACGTTAAAAAGGATAACGAGGGGAACAGCTATCGCGAGATGAAGGAAACGCAAACGAACTTCGGCAAGTCGATCAAGTCGCTATTCAGCATCTTCTCCACTCCCAAAACGAAGCAGTATACGTCAACGGAAGGTTCGACCCTTGTCCTCACTGACGAGGCAGGCAATCCGGCAAAAAGCGCAACGGTCGAGTTGACGAGCATCAAACGGAAGTTCATGACGAATGCCGATGGCGTCGTAGTATTCAAGGACGTACCCGATGGAACATACCCAGCACAAATAACGATAGGATCGAAAGTCTACAGCAAGACGGTAACATTGAAGGACAAGAATACCGTCGATATGCAGCTCGGGCAAAAAGTATCGGTAATAAAGCTTATCGTGTTGGCGGGTATTGCGACATTCGCATTCATTGTGGTTAAGAGATCGAGAAAGTCCAAGAAAGCATATTCGAGCGGGCCGAGTTTGACATAGCATCGGCAAAGGGTTAATTTTTATCAGTACAACGATGTCGGCCATTTTGAAAAAAACCAGGCGGCTTGTAATCGGTATCCTTGCCTTGACGCTCGTTGCTGCGGGAGCTCTCGTGCTCACTCCGAAAGCCAAAGCTCAAGATCAGGGTTCAAGCCTTCATGATCACGCTGTCTACGAAAATACGGTGGGATTGATATAATCCTAATAATGTTCTGGCAGTTATTATCACTACCCAGCGATGCCACGTTTTTCGTAGAAGTTAGGAACGGATTCGTTCCTGCCCCTTCGCTCAGCTTCGCGTTCTACTTCATCGCTTTTTTCGGACTTATCCTTGCGATCGTTATCCACGAATTCGCGCATGCGTGGTCCGCACATCTTTTGGGCGACGATACCGCAAAGTATTCGGGGCGCATTACCTTGAATCCGTTCGCTCATTTCGACATCTACGGCTTCGCGTTAATTCTCCTCACCTCGTTCGGTTACGGCAAACCGGTTCCCGTTAATCCGAACAATTTCAAAAACCCGGTTCAGGGGATGATGTATGTTTCCCTTGCAGGACCGGTATCTAATTTCCTGCAGGCTGTAGTCTGCGCCATGCTGTTCCTTGCGCTCAAGCAACTGCCTGCCCAAGAAGACTTGCTGACAACGATCACCTATACGCTTCCGACCATCGGCGTCATCAACTTGAGCCTTATGGTTTTCAACATGCTTCCGATCCCCCCGCTCGACGGGAGCAAAATATGGGGTTACCTTTCACCCGCGGTCGACGATTTTATCCGTTACAAAATAGCACCGAACGCCTTTATCATCATAATCCTGCTTATCGTACCCATATTCGGCTTCTCAATACTCGGAATGATTCTCCAGCCGTTCGCCAACATTTATTTACGTATCCTCGGCAGCTAATGATATCCGCAGAGCAATCCGAACAATTTTTCGAACTCGTCTCGAAATCCCGCAATATTCTTATCCTCAACTCCAAAGCAGACGGGGACAGTATTGGCGGTTCCTGCGCCCTCAATCTGCTGCTCAATAAGTTCGGGAAAACGGCGACATCATACTCGGCATACCAGATTCCCGATTACCTTCACTTCCTCACCGACCTTTGCCCGATTACGATTACCGATCTCGACCGTGAAAATCTGCTCGGGTTCGATTTGATCATCACAATCGATTCGAGCGACTTAAGCAGGGCCATCAACAATAAAAGCGTATCGTTCGCGAACCACGCCAAGTTCGTATTCCTCGACCATCATCAGCTTGACGCCCGAACGCTCGGTCTTGCGATCGTGGACCAAGAGGCGGAGTCGACCTGCGGCATCATTACCGACCTGTTCATAGACCTAAAGGTTCAAAAAGAGCGCGATCTTTTCGATGACACGATCGCAACCTTGTTGTACGCCGGCATCGTTTCGGATACCGACTATTTCGCCTACGCGCATGTCGATAAGGATACGTTCGAACGCGGAGCCTTTCTCATGCAGTACGGCATCGACACGGCCCCGATCGCCTTGAAGTTTAGGGAAACGCTCAGCCTTTCCGCTTTCAAAATAATCCAACGACTCCTACCGAACGTAGTCGTGAACGCGAAAAAAAGATATGCGTACCTTGTTGTCAAACGCGAGGATCTCCTAGAGGGCGAACATATCCTCATCATCAATGAGGCTTCGAATTTCATGAACCGTGCCTTGATGCGGATCATAAACGAAGTGGATTTTTCGTTCGTCGTCCGAGATATCAACGACAACAAGTCGTCCGTTGCCTTTAGGCTTCACAATAACGGCAACAAGGTAAACTTGGGAAAGATCGCGTCGCATTTCGGAGGAGGCGGGCATCCGCAATCGGCTGGTGCAGTCGTTGATATGCACGTCGATTTTTTTATCGAAGAGCTAACTTCATACCTCAACAAAATCTTGACCCAGTAACTCGTAGAGGGTGGGCACCAGCTTATCCACGATCTCGTGCTTGCCGATTAAGCGCACGCCGTCCGGAAGCGATTTGAGTTGGCCTAGAGGCGAATTGTCGAACGCCCCAAATGTATAGATCGTAGAAATGACGACCGGGAAATGCCGATCTGCCTGCCGAAGATTTTCGATGAACGGAATCGGTCCGCCAATCGGTTCAAAGATACTCCAATCCAATATAGCCGCCGCATGCTCGCGGACAATCTGGTGGCAGCCTCCAGGGAAAATCCTCATTTGTGCAAGCGAAGCCACAAGCCTGGTCTTGAGCCCACAGAAAACATCTAGATAGTTTGCGTATGAATCGAGGAAACTAATATTATCGTCAACGATCAGGACGGGTTTGTCGGTCAAAAGTTTCATGACGGATTATAGGAAATTATCCCAAGATTTCAGTATATAACGCTTACTTGCGGAGGTATGCCATGTACATTGCAAGCAATATGGGTAAAGTATAGTATTGAGTTAATCCGATGGACGAGACTCCGAAAAAAATCCTTATCGTCGAAGATGAGATTCCGATGGCTAAAGTGCTGGAACTCAAGCTTAAGAAAGCAGGCTACCTCACTCGGGTAGCCAATGACGGAGTCGAAGCGCTTAAAGCACTGGGCGAAGAGACATTCGACCTAATGCTCATCGATATGATCATGCCCATGAAAGACGGTTTCACAGTGCTTCAGGAAATGAGTCCCGGCCGGGTACATACGATATTCGCCATGTCTAACCTCGGCATGCCTGAGGATATCGCGAAAGTCAAGAAGCTTGGGGCAAAAGAATACTTCGTGAAATCGGATACCGACGTAAAGACGATCGTTTCCACCATTAACGCAACTTTTACAACCTAACCATGCAACCAGGAAAAGGAAAAAAAATTTTGATCGTCGAAGACGAGAATGCAATCGCCAACGTACTCGACCTTAAGCTCAAGCACGAAGGCTTCGAGACGCGCATAGCAACCGATGGAGCTGAAGCGATGGATCTCATCAATACGGGTACATTCGATCTCATCATCCTCGATCTCGTCATGCCAAAGAAGGACGGTTTCTCCGTTCTCAAAGAGCTTAAGAAAGGCAACGTAGGTACTACCGTTTTCGTCATGTCCAACCTCTCCCAACCCGAGGATGTCGAAAAGGTTATCGGTTACGGAGTGAAGCGATACTTCGCCAAGTCGGAGACCCACATCAGTACCATCGTCGCGGAGATAATCAGGGAAATCAAAAACAATGGGGCAAGACAATAAGAAAGGCATCGGCCACGATAAAGCGCAGCTAGAAGCGATTCTCATGGCAATCGGCGAAGGGCTGGTTGTTATCGGACAAGATGGTACTGTCCTCATCGTCAACAGCACCTTCGAAAAATATCTCCAAATCGACAAGGCCGAGATGCTCGGAAAGCCGGCGAATGAGGCATACGAAATGCTCGACGAACACCTGCAACCGATCCCTCCTGCGTTACGCCCCTACAACATCGCGCTGCAAAGCGGAGCAACCTGCACATCGAACAAGTATTTCTTCCGCAGGAAAGACGGATCAGTCTTCCCGTCCGAGGTAACCGCCGCGCCAATCGAACACGACGGCGAAATTATCGGCGTCGTCTCAGTTTGTCGCGACATAACCAAAGAAAAAGAAGTAGACCAGGCCAAGACCGAGTTCGTCTCGCTCGCCTCGCATCAGCTGAAAACCCCGTTGACGACAATCAAGTGGTACACCGAAGTTCTCCTGAACGACGATTACGGCATCCTCACCAACGAAGAGCGGCAAGCGATAAATGAAGTGAATAACGCGAGCCGGAGGCTTGTGAGTTTGGTAAACGACCTCTTAAACGTTTCCCGCATCGATCTGGGTACCTTTGCGATCAACCCCGAACAAATCGATCTTCCGCATTTATGCTCTTCGATCGTCAAAGAGCTTTCGATACTATCGAACTCAAAGCGCGTCCATCTGATAGAAGAGTATGGAGTGATTCCGGAATTCAAGGGGGATGCGAACCTGCTTCGAATAATTATCGAAAACCTGCTCACGAATGCGATCAAGTATACGCCGAGCGACGGAAACATCTATATTACGGTTAAAAACGATGAGACCAACCAAAAACTCTTGTTGTCGGTGCGCGACACTGGCTACGGCATACCTGAGCATCAGCGAAGTAAAATTTTCTCGAAGCTTTTCCGGGCGGAAAATGTCATGAAGATGAATGTCGACGGCAATGGCCTGGGGCTTTACATCGTAAAGTCGATTGTCGACAGCGCGGGAGGTTCCATACGGTTCGATTCTGAGTTGAATAAGGGAACGACGTTTTTTGTGGAGTTCCCGATTACCGGAATGGCAGAAAAGAAAGGAACCAAACAGCTTAACCTCGTGCACGAAGAATAACTCAGTTTGGTCCCTCAACGATCCTCTCGTTAACTTGCCGCCTGCTGCTTTATCGCATTGAGCGCCGCGTTGAATCCGATCGGGGTAAGCGAAGAGCCAGAGACCCTGCTCAAATTGACTTCATCGATTTTCTTGCCGACTACCAGCTTCTTATAGTTGTTCTGGAAGAACGTTTGGTACTGTCGACTTTCATGATGTACCGGGTTTGAAGTAGTGTTTACCTCGGTAATGGCGTTACCTTTCAGGGTAAGGGTTACCGTTATCTTCTCTTCTCCTTCTGGAGTCATATACGTGCCGTCTGCAGTATACGCACCGTCCTTATAAGACTTTGAAGAGCCGGTAGTCGTTGAGCCCTGCGTAGTGGCGCTCGTGTCCGCCGTATTCTTGTTCGTAGAAGATGTATTGTTTTTCGTGAGAAGGACGCCTCCTACAACTCCAAGCCCGACGACCGCGACTCCCGCCGCTCCGATGATATATTTTGTGCTGCTTTCCATAATTTTTAAGTAGTACTCCTAAGTGTAGTATAATTCAATGAATGCTAGATGAAGCGAGGAAAAAGATTCATCTCGACACTCCCGGTACGAGATTTTTTGTGCTCCTCCTTGCGTACGCCCTATTTTCGGAAAGCAGGCTCATAAACTTCCACAATTCCCGCTGGTACCATCCTTCCGTCAGCACCTACTTTTACTCGTCGATTTTCAATCTTACGC
>CAZVIJ010000050.1:0-12604 GCA_964626735.1 uncultured Candidatus Saccharibacteria bacterium | reverse complement strand
GCCGATCAACCCGAAAACGGTGATGAAAATGAATGGGAAAACCAAGCTGAATACTAACGTTGACGGATTGCTCAGCGTCGAGATGAGGCTTGCCTTCGTCAAGGCCAGCAAGGCTTTCAATTGGCTGTATCTTTTTTTCTGTTCCATTATGCTTCTCGTAACTCCTTTCCGGTAAAATGCAGGAAGACATCCTCAAGCGTTGCCTTCTTGCGCTCCTTGGGGCGTTCGAACCCTGTCGCGATGAGCTTGTCGATTAAGTTGTCCGGTGAGTCTATATCGATGATTTTGCCGTTGTCGATAATGCCGACGCGATCGCACAGCTCTTCCGCCTCATCCATATAGTGGGTGGTGAGGACGACGGTTGTGCCTTGCTGCCGTATTTTCGTTATCAGGTCCCAAAGATTGCGGCGCGCTTGGGGATCAAGGCCGGTTGTCGGCTCGTCGAGGAAAATTATCTTGGGGTTATTGATAAGCGTGGTCGCAATCGAGAACCGCTGCTTTTGGCCGCCAGACATTTTTTCGAAACGTGCTTTCGCCTTATCCCTGAGATCCACCAAATCGAGCATGGCCATCGGATCGACTTTTACGTTGTACAGTCCCGCGAAAAGCTGGAGCGTCTGAACAAGCGTGACGTTGCGATAAAATCCCGCCTGCTGCAATTGCACGCCGATTAGCTGCTTGATCTCTTCCTGATCGTGGTCGATCGAATAGGATAGGACTTGGACTTCACCAGATGTTTTTTCGCGCAGCGTTTCGATTATTTCGAGCGTCGTCGTTTTGCCGGCGCCGTTTGGCCCGAGTAGGCCGAATATCTCTCCTTCGTAGACCTCGAAGCTGATATCGTCGACAGCCACAAGATCATCATATTTCTTGACCAGGTTTTTTACGGAAATCACTGGCCTCTTATCGTTAGGTGACATGTATGTATCGTATAGATAGTACCACTCCCGGTTTGCTACGTACATCGGGCGCTAGAAGGAGGCTTTTGCCAATTTGTGATTCGAGTCACGGACATACTTGATCTGATGAGAGATAACAATATCGATGAAAGCTTTTTCGAAGTATATCGATGTCATTTGCTTCTATATATTGGCTTGCACCCTGACCTGGGTATGGTGGGGGCCCATGGACGTACTTGTCTTAAAGTACCCTTCGTTTAAAATTTTGCACCTCGTCGGGTCGTTGGGGCCGGCGTTAGCGGCTGTTTGCATGATCTACGGATCGGGCAAGGCAGATGTTATCCGTCAGTTCAAAAATTCCATGACATTTTCCAAGAAGCACTCAGGTAGGTATCTTATTTGGTTCTTGGTGCCCCTGGTCGCTTTTTTCGGATCGGTTCTTTTGGAGATTGCCGTGAGAGGTACGTCATACGACCTTAGGCTTTTCTTTTCTACAAAGGAATACGAAAATCTTGGTATCGTCTATTGGTTGTTCTCGATCGTGTTTTACGGTTTTGGCGAAGAGGTAGGATGGAGAGGGTACCTCTTACCGAAGCTGCGCTCGATGGGATACTCGTCCAAACGTGCTGCGGTGTTTATGACTCCGCTCTGGGCATTCTGGCATGTCCCGCTTTTTTTCTACGTAAACTCCAATTACGCTTCGATGAGCGGTTGGATGATGCTGGGTTGGTTAATTAGCTTATTATTCGGCGCTGTTCTCTTGAACTATATCTATTACTCGACAGGCAAAAGCATTTGGGCTGCTGCATTATTTCATGCCTCGCTCGATATCGCT
The DNA here is from genome assembly GCA_964626735.1 of uncultured Candidatus Saccharibacteria bacterium. Classification (GTDB taxonomy): domain Bacteria; phylum Patescibacteriota; class Dojkabacteria; order JAOAGR01; family JAOAGR01; genus CAZVIJ01. Next base: position 10,870 of record CAZVIJ010000050.1, on the reverse strand, counting down.
GTAATGAACTTGCTTGCGCAAAAGGCGGTACTTTCCGCCAATGTCGTAAACGGGGTCATTATGTCGCTCGGTTTAATCGCCCTTCTTGTACGTCACCCTGAGGTCGTTGGGGCTGAAGCTGACGGGTAGGAAAGCGATGATACTTATCCAGCAGCATTTCGTATAATGCAGGTATGAATGTTGTACGAAACCCTGTTGCGCAAATCCTCGACCTTAACCCGCGTCGAATGTCCCCAAACGATTCGGCCCATATTCCAATCGATTTACGTCCGTACGCTGGGGATTGGAGGCAGTATCCGCTACGAATAGGTGCATTATTGCCGGATAGCGTCCAATGGTATTTCGAGGGACAGCCATGGTATTTCATGGACATCGCATGGGATCCTGCCTTGTACGAAAAAGCAGGGAATAAGGACATGCTCATCATTTCCGGATCGGGGTTATCCATGAAGTTGTTTGCGGACGCCGAGCGCTCGGCGTTTACGACCAATGAACTGTATGGGCTTGCGATGGCGAAAGAATTGATACTCGACTATTTGGCCAACGGCAAGCCGGTACTCGGAATCTGTGCAGGAGGACAGCTTGCTGTGCAAACGGCAGGAGGAAAGCTGGGCAGATTGCCGAATAACGGCGATGCGCATACGATCGTGGAAGCTGGATGGCTTGAGCATTACAAAACCGCACCTGCCGAATACGATCCCGTATTCAGATACCTGCCCCGCTGTTTTTGGGGAGCACACCTCCATAGCGATTTCATCGAAGCATTACCGTACGTCGGCCAGGTACTACAGACCAGGCATGGGGCCGTCACGGTCGCAGATTCGCTTATCCTCGCCTATCGGAACGGGTATCTCGATACGGATGGACTCGCCGCCAAAAATACGCGATATGCGCATGCAACCATGGTTCGCTTTACCAATGGCGCATCAATCCATACGATACAACCTCATCCCGAAATGTCGGTGGATAATCAAGCGGCGGGATTTCTCGTACGCCGCAACCCCTGGCTTGAGGACGTCATGGGGGGAGGGTATTATCATAATGCTCAGATGGTAGACGTGCAGGATTTCTCTTTGGGAAAATTGATTGGATCGTTCGCGCAGTACGCCGTCGCGAAACGTGAGCAGGATCTCGGGGTTACATTCTCGACCGAGCGGGTGACGCCCGGCATCGAACTATTCGCTCCCTATTTGCTTCCGTAAAATGTTGAAAGACCGCATAAAATTTGGAATGAAACTACTTGTGCCGCTCATGCTTATTTTGGTGAGCATTACCGTGTTCAATCTTCCATCGGTTCATGCAACAACTGCTTACTACATCGATTGCACGAACGGCAACGACAGCAAAAACGGCAGAAGCGAGACCGACGCATGGAAAACATTGGCGAAGGCGAACAACACTGTTTTCTCGCCGGGAGACTTAGTACTGCTTAAACGAGGATGTGCATTTTCGGACCAGCTTCAAGCAAAGTGGAACGGAACCTCGACAAACCCGATTACTGTTTCCGCGTACGGAACGGGATCCGATCCGAAAATTTCTTTCGACGCGAAAAATTCGGTTGCTAGCAGGGTAAACATCAATGCGACCGGATCATACATAACGATCGACCACATCCAAAGCGCGATCGTCAATCCGGTTACCGACAGTTCGTGCACCGCCGGTTCGGGAGGAGTTCCGTACGGATGGTACGTCGGATACACAATTTCCGGCAGCAATATCACGGTAAAGAACAGCGATATTTCAGGCGGGTCTCTTGGCGTTAACCTTACCGATGGGAGTTCCAACAATCGTATTCTCAATAACGAGATCCATGACCTCAACGCTCTTTGGAGAATCGGCGGCAATGCAGGGTCTATGGGGGCAATGGGGGTGAATTTCCACGGCACCAATAATGAGGCGGGGTACAACATTTTCCGACGGAATTATGCCTCCTGCACGCTTGCTTCAGACGGCAGCAATCAAGTGTACAGCACGCCTTTCGAACTCTACAACGCGAACAAGGCGTACATTCACCATAATGCCGCCTACGAGCATCGAAAGCATTTGGAGATGGGGAAGGATACCGATACATCGTCAGCCGATAACGTCATCGCGTATAACCTCTTCGTCAGTTCTCGCGATACTGCAGTCGGCCCCAACATACACGGTTCTGGCAACCCGTTCGGTCCGATAGACCGGACGACGATTCTCAACAACACTGTCGTGCTCACCGGAAACAACAGCCAAGGCATCGTATGCAGCTGTTCGGGCGGCGCAATCGTGAAGAACAATATTTTTGCCGCCGAATTTAAGGCAGGATACTACGGCGGGGGCAACTATACAGAATCCAACAACATATACTGGGATTACAAGACAAAAAGCGATGCGTCGCAAGATCCGTTTGTACAGTTTACCGGAACACCGATGAACAGCAGCTCTATAATTGCCGATCCTACATTCGTAAGCGCTTCGGTGCCCGGAGGAAACTTCCATCTGCAACCATCCAGCCCCGCTATCGACAAAGGTTCGACGACGGGCGTTTCGCTTGGGTATACGAAAGATATCGACTTGCAAACAGTTCCGTATGGAAACGGAGTTGATATCGGAAGCGATGAGTATTTTGTAGGAGGCGTAACTCCGACGACACCTGTTACGACGACACCTCAACCGACGGCGACTCACTCGCCGACTATCACGCCGACGCCCACAAGTCGTATTACGATAACACCCACCAATGCGATGACGCCGACTGTTACCCAAGCGCCTACCTCAACGTCGGTACCGTCACCGACCGAGCCTCGTACGTGCGAAAGCAAACGTCGAGGCGATGCGAACTGCGACGGCAAAATCAACTTGAATGATTTTGAGAGACTCCGAAAGGAGCTCACCGGCGAGCTGGAATCACTGTCGGCGGACTTCAACAAAGACGGGAAAGTGAACTTAACGGATTTCGAACTATGGAGAACGAATTTCCTGTAAAACGATTTATATTGATAACCATTGTTTTTTTTGCTTTTTGCGGGCTGCTTTTCGGCGAATATGTTTGGCTACGGAAATCGAACGTCAAAACAGTCTCGAATTCTTTCAACAAGCCTACATTCAAAGATGCGCAGAAGCTAGTCAGTTTCCCCATTTTGCAACCGAGAAAAATGTTGGGCGATGAGGTTTTGAGCGAAATACGAGTCGGAGGGAGGAATAACGGAATCGACGACACAGATTCCATCTACCTTACCTATACGTTACATTCCAAAAATCTATATCAAATATACGAGTCTACCAAACTCGGTAGCGTTCCTGCCGACGCAGAGTCGATCTTGGTAAAGCCGAACGTTAGCGGGAATTTCTATCGTTTGCCGCAAGCGGAAATCGAATCGAGCAACGTATCAGCGTCTAAAAACGGTAGCGTGCCCCGAAGCTATATATTTTGGAAAGAAGGATCGGTACATTATTCCATTAGCGAATACGGCGAGCTTTCCAAAGAAAATCTTATGGCAATCGCTACGAGCCTGAAATGATATGCGCATCCGAATCTTTTGCGCGTAACCGTATGCTTGGAGTTACCATTGTAACGATCTATTCGAATCGGTAATATACATCGAAATGATCAAGCTGGATGAACTGAAGAAATCGCCGGTCCCTCAAGAAAAGAGTAGCGATATTGTCCAGCCGAACATTGCTATCCAGACGAATCTCCCGAAACCTGCGACTCCCGCTAAGCTTCCGCACATTGCATGGAAGAAATATTTCCCTTACGGAATTTGGCTCTGTATTTTCTTCGCGGGAATAATAATCGGCAGGGTATTCCCTTCAAGCGCCAAACAATCAGACCAAAATACCGCATCAGTTGTTGCGACGCCGACGCCGAATATCGATCCGTTAAAGAAGTTTAAAGAATCGGATATGCGCCAGCTATATTCGTTTTACCAGGGAGCGAGCGTGCGGGGAGTAGTCGAGAGCGGAGCGAATGCCGGATGGTACGAGTACGCGATGAATAATTTCCATTTGGGTATGTCCGTACCGTCTGCCTACAGCGCGGTACAGTATACGAGCATCTTGCCGAATGTTGGCGATTTCCCGGATGGCGAACCTATCCCCGGTTTTTCTGTCAACAATATCGTCGCCGATCCGCTGAAAGAGTTTCCTGCGTCGCTAAGGGTTTTCGTCCTTTCCGGACTCCCCGTGAAGTACCAAACGACTGAGTATTTCCAAAAAAATTACAAGGCGAACGGCACGAAGAGCGATTCGAATATAACGGGCGGGAAGAAAGTTTGGTTCATGGGGAAAGATTTCGATGTTTCGACCGTCGTATCGGGCAATGTCTATGATGCGGATGGGTGCAAAGGACTTTCCAACAAAGTTTACAATGGCGTTGCCTTTATCGAGAATAAGTACGTTGTTGAACTGATGTCGGGCGAGCGGAGCGTCTGCAGGGATGGGAAAATAGTTACCGCAAAGACATCGCAGGCGTCAATCGATACGCTCCTGCAGATACTCACGACGGTTAAAAATAACTAGAATGCTGAAGCGTCGTTATCAAGCGGCGGTGCCTCAGAGAACAGAGTAGTGCGGAATCCTTCCAATATATGATAATACGGAGATTGTTCCGTTAGGCCGAAATAACTTCCTTCTTCCGCGATGAAATCGTAAAGCGCCCGGTAAGCCGAGACGACAACGGGTGATCGCGCAGCCTCGCGCGCATCATGAGTGGCTTGCAGGTGAATGCCGATTTCCGATGGGTCATCATCGGCATACGCCGTTTGGGCGGCGAGAAAGCCGAGGAGGAATCCGCTGCATAAGAGTATCTGGCTTGATTCAACGGCGCGCGGCGACCTTCGGTCAAGTTCTTGGCGCATCCATGAGCTTGTGTGGAGTAAAGCTCCATAGTTCGGTATGGCGATATACTCTTCAAACGGCGCCATATAGCCGAATGCGAAATCACCGGTAATTGGCGTTGATTCGGTGAACGTACGAAATCGTGCATAATCTCCGATATAAACCATCGGAAGCGGTGTGAGCCCGGTAAATCTCATTCCGCCCGATATCCCGTATGCAAAATGGGAAATGGCGCTGATCATAAATTTTGCCTGGACCACGTACGGTCCTATTGATTGGATTAATGCTTCATCCTGAAGGATTTGCTTGCCGAACTTCTGGACATGGGCGTCATACTCTGCCTGTATCTCGATTGTTGGCCGTACTAGATGCATCTTTTCACGAACATTATACCAGCCGAAACGGCATTCGATTGTCTTCATATCGGGAAATCTCTATCATGGAATGTATAAACGTGCGTTCCGTTAACTTTGCAAAAACGTTAAGGCAAAGGGCAAATAGGGTGTTCGCTGCCATGAGGCGGAACACCCTGAGGGCGCTTCTCATCGCGGGGCTTTCCATAACCGTTTTTGCCGCAGGCGGCGCGCTTGTGTTGAAGCCTGCACAAGCCACGACGATTACTTCGGATACGACATACTCGACGAACCAAACTATTTCCGATGGCCTTGTGGTCGGCGACGGTACGAACCCTGCAACGCTTACCATCAATACCGGCGTTACCGTCAACGTATCGGGAGGAACTTCGAACAACGGTATCCAAGTCAAGAACAACGCCTCCATCGTTATGCAGGCCGGGTCAGTTCTGACATACCAGACAACAGCGAGCTACAACATCAATATCAATGCGGGAGGATCGATCGTCATGCAGGATTGCTCGGGTAATGTTTCGACGCTGCAGAACCTGATCAATTCATTCAATATTGTCGGTACTTTGACGGTCGGCAAGGCTTGCGTCGTCAAGTCGACGAACGATGTGAACATCAATAGCGGCGGCATTCTCAATATGTCCGACAACAGCAAGTTCCAGATGGCAAGCGGCAAGAATATCGTGGTCGGAACGGGTGCTGGCGCGACAGGCTTGATTCGGGCAATCGGCACTTCGGGAAATCCGGTGATTTTCGAGTCGTCGAGCGGTACGGCAGCAGGTTCGTGGGGAGCAATCAACATAAACTATACGACGAGCTTTTCTGATCCGGATAACGGCGGAACGCTGTTCAACTACGTGACGTTCAGGTACGGGGGAAATTCGGTTCTCAACGTCAGCAACGGATATACCGTCGGCGTCTACAATTCCACGTTTCAAACCGATACGAACGGCATTACGCTCAATACGACAAGCGGCGTCGTTATGAACGCTCTGACGTTCAACACGATGACCAACTACGCCATCATCATGAATCCTGCCGCGCAGCCGTCATCGACCGGAGGAACGTTCACCTTCACCAGTACGAAAAAACTTATCGCGCTCACCGGTACGGCAGTGAGCGGTACGACTCCGGCGCTCTCGTGGGGTAGCGGCAATCCGGTCCAATACTTTATACCGTCGAACATCACCATACCGAACGGCGTTACCCTTACCATGGCTCCGGGTACTACCTTCAAGGGGAACGGCAACGTGTATTTCGATGTACAAACAGGCGGGACGCTTGTCGTGAACGGCAATAGCGCTTCGACCTGCGTCGACGGGACGAAAACCTGCCATGTTACTTTCACTTCGTATAAAGATGATGCGTGGATAGAGGATATCTACAATGACGGCGCGACAAGCGGCGCCTCAGGCGACTGGCAAAATATTCTCGTATCGAGCGGTACCGGTACGATCCAAGCTTCGTACTCCGATTTCAAGTTCTTCGGAAACGGCGGCGATCTGCAAAACTATCGCGCGCTCGATTTGGTAAACAGCTCAAGTTCCTGTACGAGCTGTACATTCACGACAGGGCAAACGGCAATCGCCGCTCGAGGTACGAGCATCACCCCGACGCTCACCGATATAACGTTCTCCAGCGTCGCGGGATATCCGATTATTTCGTATGTTAGCAGCGTTCCCGCGCTTTCAGGCACGTTCTCGTTTACGAGTTCGCGTAAAGTTATCGGCCTGATGCAAACGGTTCCGACAGGTACGTTTACGTTGCCGGCAGTACTTTGGCCCGGGACGACGAAGATCGCGACGTACTATCCGCACCAGCAGATTACCTTGAACTCCGGAACTACCCTCAACATTTCGCCTGGCGTAATCTTTAAGGGAAGCAACAGCGGCTCCATTTGGGCCAATACGGGAGCGACGCTCAACGTAAACGGTACGAACGCCACCAATTGCGTTGACGGAACTAGATCGTGCCATGTCACGTTTACCTCGTACCGCGATGATGCGACTGAGGAAGATGTCTGGAACGATGGGGCAACCAGCGGTGCTGCCGGAGAATACCAAAACGTTATCATCGGGCTTTCTGGTAACGTGGTTGCAACGTATGCGGATTTCAAATTTTTCGGCAACTCGGGCGATTACACCAACTATCGCGCGCTGTACCTCACGAGCAACTCAAGCTCCTGTTCGCAATGTACCTTCAACACGGGGTATACCGCAATACAATTTGGTGGTGCCGTGACGCCGACACTAACAGACATCTCGTATACCAATGTTGCAGGATGGCCGCTTGCAACGCAGCATGCTTCCGCGAATCCGACGCTTGCCGGCACCTGGTCGTTCACCAACTCGAAAAAACTATTTGCTCTGCAGGGGAATGCATCGACGTTTTCCTTGCCGGTTCGTACCTGGCCTGGGTTAGGTACTCAGGTTCAATATTACTTAACCGGTACCGTTGATATCGGCAATGGCATTACGTATACGATCGATCCGGGCAACATCCTGAAGGGATGGAGCAGCGGACAGTACTTCAATATCAACAACTCCGGAGGCACGCTCGTCGTAAACGGCAATAACGCCTCGACCTGCGGAGCCAGCGGTTCGGCTACATGCCATGTGACGTTTACGTCGTATCTCGATGATGCGACGGGAGGCGATATCTACAATGACGGCGCGACTTCGGGAGCAGCAGGAAACTGGACGAACATCATTATCGGCAATCCCGGCAACGCAACGGTTTCGTACGCAGACTTCAAGTACTTCGGCAATTCGGGAGACTATTACAACTTTCGCGCCGTATATGTGAACCACAGTTCAAGCACATACAGCAACGTTACGTTTACCGACGGCTACACTGCAATTCAAATGGGAAACACGGCGGTGACACCGACATTCACCGATATCACGTTCACCAATACGGCAGGCTATCCGATTTCTACCCAACATGCTTCGGTCAACCCGACGATGTCGGGAACGTGGACGTTCACGAACTCAAAGAAGCTGTTTGCATTGGGCGGAAACGCTTCGACCTTCACGCTGCCGATCCGAACCTGGCCGGGAACATCTACGCAAATCGTTTACTTCGTGAGCGCTAATATCAATACCGCCAGCGGCAATACCTATACGATCGCACCCGGCAATATTTTAAAAGGTGCGGGAAATACCTACTTCGATACGCAAAACGGCGGGACGCTTGTCGTCAACGGGAATAACGGGACGAACTGCGGCCCGAGCGGAGCAGCGACATGCCATGTGACATTCACGTCGTATCTCGACGATGCAACCGGTGGCGATATCTATAATGATGGAGCAACTTCCGGGGCGGCTGGCCAATGGAATACCGTCATCTATACGCAGCCGACCGGTACGAACCAAGCGACGTACGCAGACTTCAAGTATTTCGGTAATACCGGCAACTGGGGGTATGCGGCGTATCACGTGGCGAGCAGCACGTCGTACTGCAACCAATGCACGTTCGTCGACGGCGCGACGGCAATGATGGCGCGCGTTACCAACAGCATAACGCCGACGTTCACCGATATCACCTTTACGAATGTCCAGGGGTACCCGCTTTGGATGTACCCGAACGTGAACCCAACCTTCTCCGGAACCTTCTCGTTTTCCAATACCAAAAAGACGGTCGCTATCGACGGAAATGCGGCTACGGGGACGCTGAACGTTAAAGCATGGCCGGACGGTTCCCAAGTCCAGTGGTACGTGAATGGTCCAATCTCGATGCCGAACGGCGTGACGTATACGGTTGCTCCGGGTAACGTCTTTAAAGGTAACGGTACCGGTCAGTATTTTCAGCCGCAGGCGGGCGGAACGCTAATCATCAACGGCAATAGCGGAACGAATTGCGGGCCAAGCTCGAACAGGACGTGTCATGTGATATTCACGTCCTACAAAGACGATTCCATTATCGGAGACATGTGGAACGATGGCGCGACGACCGGAGCGTTAAACGACTGGAATTACGTCGTATCCTCAAACGGAACTACTGCGGTCGTGCAGGCGGCCTATACGGATTTCTATTTCTTCGGCCATACGGGAAATTATGCATACTACGGCTTGCAGCTATCTACAACGAGCAGCTACTGCACGCAATGCACGTTTACCTCGGGCGGCACGGCAATTATTTTTCAAAACAATATTTCGCCGACATTAACCGATATAAGTTTCAATGGGGTTCAAGGCTATCCGATTATCATGAATGTTTCCGCAACGCCATCGCTAACCGGTACTTTCTCCTTCACGAACTCGAAGAAGATGATCGCTATCCAGACGAGTACCGTGAGCACCGGTACGCTCCCGAAATATACGTGGCCCGGCGACGGTACCCAAGCGGTTTATTATTTGGCAGGAGATGTAACCGTTCCTTCAAGCAATACGCTGACGATTGCCCAAGATAACGTTATCAAAGCAAGCGGTAACGGCTTTTTCGTAACCGGGACCTTGACTATTTCCGGAACATCGGGTCACCGGGTAATATTCACTTCGTATCTTGACGATTATATTGCCGATATTTGGAACGACGGCAATTCGACGCCGACGACCGGCTGGACCGGAATCCGCATGGATAGCGGCGGTACGCTGAATGCGACGTACGCGAAATTCAAATACGCGACGAGTTCGTCGAATCGGGGGGCGATCTGGACGAATGCGGCGAGTTCGACAATTACGCTCAATAATGTCGTTTTCGAGAATAATGATCGAGGCATGTACAATGGATCGGGCCATAACCCGACGTATTCATTTACCTCTGTCGATTGGGAGAGCAATTTGCAGTGCGGAACCGTTAAGGCATTCGATAACGCAAATACGTCAATCAATATCGTGACCGGCGCCCAGGTTTTCTGGGGAGCTTCGACCGGCCCGAAAGATACGAGCAACGATGTCGCATCCGGAGGCTGGTATAACCCTTCGGGAGGCGGAGTCTGCGTTTCAGACAAGATAAACTATTCGGGATATGCTACCGATTCGTTTGCCCATCCGGGTTGGAATATCTACGAAGGAGGCAACCATCAGGGCACTGACTGGACGATAGATTCGAGTACTTCAATTACCGGGACCCATACCAATGTCGGTACGCTTACGGTTCCCCAAAACATAACGCTTTCGCCATTCGCGTATTCGAGCGGCGGCTATTCGGGAACTTTCAGCATCGCTGCAACGACTGTCAGTATCTCCGGTACGGTATCGGCCGATGGCCTCGGATATCCGACAGACACGGGAAATTGCGTCAACACCAACGGATCGGGAGCTGGAGGAAATCACGGAGGTAGGGGAGGCGGCTATACGAATAATTGTACCTACGATTCTTTCGGTAATCCGGTTATGATCGGCGATGGCGGCGCAACCGGATCTCGCGGACAAGGCGGTAATGGAGCGGGAGCGTTCAAGATAACCGCGACGGGAACTATGACTATCGCAAGTACCGGCATTTTGACTGCTGTCGGTGGGCAAGGAACTTGCTTTTTTGGTGTATCGTGCGGCGGAAGCGGAGCGGGCGGCGCGATTTACTTGTCAGCTGGAACCCTTAACGGTAGCGGTACCGTTAAGGCAGATGGCGGGGCTAGCTTGAACGGATACCTGGCAGGCGGTGGAGGACGCGTGGCAATCTATGTCTCGTCGACCAACAACTATACGGGAACCGCAACTGCTTCAGCAGGTTCCGGCGGTAGCCCCGTCGGC
>CAZVIJ010000049.1:2466-13557 GCA_964626735.1 uncultured Candidatus Saccharibacteria bacterium | reverse complement strand
GTCTTTTACCTACCTCACCTCGTACGCCGATCCTCAGCTTTTCTCAAGCGAACTTAAGGCCGAAGACGGCAGTTCTTTGTACCTGAAAAAGGATGATAAGAACTCGGATATCTACACCAGGAACGTAGCCGGCTTATTCCAGTTGACGCTTCTCAAGCCGCCCTTCGAAAATCGTTCATCGGACGGCGGGGATATACTCAAGATTTCATGGGATGACGGCAAACCGCTGCCGAAATACTCCTACAACTACACGTCGCCCAAGACGTGCTCGGTGCAAGGCGTAAACGCTGTTACGGTGCCGGAAACGAAACTCGTACGGCGAGGCGTTTCAAATACCAACAACAGTATTTTCGAGTTTTTGGACCCTTCTGACGATCCGCTCGTCAAGAAAATTTACAGCGAGAATTACCTCAAACATCAAGTCTACTTGTTCAACGAAATCAAGGAGGATGACGAAGCTCCCCTTAAGTTCGAGGTTTTCGCCTCACGCCATATGGTCTTTTACTGGAAAGATCCTTTCGGCAGATTGATTGCCTTCATCAGTTCAGATGCTGTGCAAGCAGGAGGATGCTAGGTTTCACTTGCCTTCAAAGGTATCACGGGCGTAGCTGCATCACGTGGAATGGTACCCAAGCCTCCCGTGTGTTAGTTCCGCCGATTATCCCCCGTGCCTTTATCAGCGCGCTACATACATGGTAACGACATGGAAATCCCTGCTTCAATTCCGTTCTTTCTGCTCTTACTCCTTCATCGATAAGCGTAAACGCTTCCGCTAACCTGCTCTTTCGTAAATCTGTAGCATCATGGAATCCCCATGCAGCCAAGAGTATCAATTTAGCGTCGGGATGGTCTGTTAAGTCGGTAATCCAATGGTATGGTGCAACTTGCGTGTTTCCCAGCCTGTTGGTTATTTCTTGCCCCTCAGTCGCTGCGTAATGCGTAAGATGCGTCACGAGCGGGCGTTCATCGGTAATGTCACGCCAACAAACCGTAAGGTCGATCGTTGCGACATAGACAGCCAGCTGAGTTACCGATAATGGACCGAGCACCGTTGCATGGTCAAGCATCACGGGCTGATCGAGCCCGAGCTGCTCGGGGGGAAGTGAGATGGCGTCAACTAGCTGTTTCGACATACTTGATAATAGCATAAAAACCCGGTTTCCCGGGCTTTATGCATACTACGATACTTAGTTCGACTTATTTTCGATTTCCTTTATCAACCGTTCTAGAATTTCATCCATTTTCATCATGCCGAGATTGGTGCCGTTTCTCTGTCGGACCGACATGGTATTGGTTTCCATCTCTTTGTCGCCGGCTACCAGCATGTACGGGACTTTCTGGATTTGTGCCTTCCTGATTTTATTTCCCATCGTCTCATGCTCGTCGTCCACTTTTGCGCGGATACCTTTTTCCTTCAGCATCTGTACCATCTTGTAGCAGTAATCCTTATGTTTCTCGTTGGAGACAGGGATAATAACTACTTGCGTATAGGAGAGCCACAGCGGGAAGTTTCCGGCGGTATGCTCGATGTACACCGAAAGGAACCGCTCCAACGACCCCATGAGGGCAAAGTGGATCATGACCGGAGTTTTTTCCGCCCCGTCCTTATCGACGTACGTCAAACCAAACCTTCGCGGCTGCACGAAATCGAGCTGCGGGGTAGCAAGCTGATGCTCCCTGCCCAGCGCATCCTTTACCATGAAGTCTATTTTAGGTCCGTAGAATGCTGCTTCCCCCTCTGCAATAAAGTAGTCGAGCTTATGCTCTTTTGCGACCTTTTCGAGTATGCCTTGCGCTTTCTCCCAATCAGCATCTTCACCGTGGTATTTTTGCGGATTAGCGGGATCGCGGAACGACAATCGCGCCCTGAACGTCATGCCCAGCTTGTCATAGAATGAGCTTACGATTCTGATGAGCATCGAGTAGACATCGTCGATTTGATCGATGGTACAGAAGATGTGGCTATCGTCCTGGGTAATAGATCGCACCCTCGATAGACCTCCGAGCTCGCCTGCTTTTTCGTCCCGATAAACTGCTGTCGTCTCTAAATACTTAATCGGCAGCTCGCGGTAGCTTCGCTTTTGAGAAGCGTAGATCTGCTGATGGTGCGGACAATTCATCGGCTTCATGACGAGTTCGTCGTCGGTCTCTTGGCTCTTCACGAGGAACAATTCGTCGCCGAACTTATCCCAATGGCCCGAAGTCTTGTAGAGGTCGTTTTTCGTGATGTGGGGAATCCAAACCTTTTCGAACCCTTCGTCTTCCCGGAGCTTTTGGGAGTATCTATTGAGCTCTTCCCTGAGGAATGTTCCGCGAGGGGTAAAGAGGGGCAATCCAGAGCCTACGAGTTCTGAGAACGTGAAGAGGTCGAGCTGCTTGCCCAACTTCCGATGGTCGCGTTTCTTTGCCTCTTCCTGCATTTCGATGAAATGCTCGAGTTCAGCCTTGGTCTCGAATGCGATACCGTATACGCGCTGCATCTGGGGACGCTTTTCGTCTCCTCGCCAATACGCTCCCGCGATATGGGTGAGCTTGAAGGCATCGGGATTGATTTCATTGGTGCTGACGACATGCGGCCCCTTGCAAAGATCGACGAAGTCTCCATCGGTATAGAAGCTTACTTCTTCATCCGTGAGATCGGAGGCAAGCTCGGCCTTGAACGGCTGATTCAACTTATAGAGATATTCGATCGCCTCTTCGCGTTTCATCATGCTTTTCGTAAACGAATAGTTCTTGGCGATTATCGATCGCATCTCCTCTTCGACTTTTACAAGATTCTCTTCGGTCAGTGTCTCTTGAAAAATGAAGTCGTAATAGAATCCGTTCTCAATTGCAGGACCGATACCCAGCTTCACTTCCGGGTATATGTGTCGAACAGCTTGAGCCAGTACATGGGCGAGCGAGTGCCTGATTTTGAAAACCTGCGACTCTTCGCCTGCTTGTTGATTTGATTGTGCTTTTGCAGCCATTGTTTATATATCTCACAAATAAAAAAAGCCTCCAAGATTTCTCTCAGAGGCGTAAAAAAACTTTTACACGGTTCCACTCTAGTTATCCTTTTGGGATATCTTTTTGGGTTTATGAAGTTGTTTGTAGTTGGCCCTGTGGCCGGGTTTTCCGAAATTTCACCGTAATTTTCGGATCTCTTGCTAACAATTGGTGAGCCATACTGGACTTGAACCAGTGACCCCCGCTTTATAAGAACGGTGCTCTAACCGACTGAGCTAATGGCTCGTAATCCGGCAGAGACTGCCGAAGGTATGCTAGGTAGGTGTAGAATCGGTTTTAACCTCATCCTTGATACACGTACCTGTTGAGTCTACGTGACCAGGAGCGCCATCCTTTAGACAAGGCAGAGCTTCTTGGGTATTGAAAGATCCCTTCAAGGTGTTGACGATAGCGAACGCTGAAAGAGCTACGACAAGACCGATTGCCGCGTTGACGATGGACTTGAGGCCGTTCTTCCTTTTCTCGGCATCATCCTTAGCGCCTGCGATTTTGAGGCCGGCAAGGACGATATTGTAAACGACCCAGAGAATAGCCGCTGCAAGCAGTACCTGGAACACGAGACGAACGATGGCTTGCGGGTTTATGGTTCCCTCAGGCCCGAATATCTGGTTTTGGCCGAATGCACCGTTTGTACCACCAAGTCCGAGATCGCCTGCCTTAGTATCTGCGGCAAACGCCAATCTCGATCCGAACAAAACGACTCCGACTCCAAGTGAAGTTGCTAGTTTAGCTATTTTGTTTACTCTGTTCATTTGTGTTTATTATATCAAAGTATCTCTTTTTTTTATAGATTACACCAAACGTTACGGCAAATCTGCGAATTTGGCAAGCGCTATTGTGTAGCGATTCCGCAATCCTGCTTCGCCTTGTCGGACGCGTTCGGCGGAAGATCCTGGCAATTGATGATTTGATCCGGCACCGTTCCTCCCGCGATGTTCACGAACACGACCGAGAGCGCCAGTGCGCTGAAAGCCAAGAATAACCCGAATAAATTGAAGATGATTTGCTTGAATTGCTCTTTTCTCTTATCGGCGTCATCTTTCGCACCGCCTATTTTGATGCCGGCTATTACGATACGGTAGACGACGACGATAATGGCAACGGCGAGGAGCACACGGAATATCAAGACGATGAAGTTTGTGGGGTTGCGCTTGATAAGGATGTTTTCGGTTTTGATTTCTTTTATACCGAGGTCCTCGAGTACGCAATCTTGCGTGATCGTCTGGCCGCAGTGGTTAGCCTTAGCGGGCGACGTGAAAAACGGCGCGGCGCATACCATCAGGAAAGCGGCCATCAGCACGCTCAATACTTTTGTTTTTAGCTTATGAAAATACATTTACTTTTGCTCCTGTAAAGAATTCTATTAAGAACAATATCAACCATAACGAATAAAACAAGCCGGCTCCCAGGGCTATGTGGTAAACCATGCTGAAACCTTCAGATCGCTTCTCGGCGCTGTCGGCGAACATAATCTTGAATGCCGCCCGAAGCATCGCAACGATCGCGATTAGGGTAATCGTAAGGGGTAGCAAGCCGACGGCTCTATTTACGAAAGTACCGACAGTAAGCGGTTGGTTCAGTGTGCAGTTAGGGTCTAGGGGGCTCGGCACGACATTCGGGGCGCATGCACCCTTCGCGGGTTGCAGGCTTACGAATAGGGTCGTGACGATGAGCAAGCTTAGGAACAGTTGTTTAGTTTTGTTAACGAGGTCTTTCATCTGTTTTGTTTTCACGTGGTCGAGGAGCCCTTCGCGTGCGGTCGGTGCCTTGCGGCCTCTCGGTACGCTCCGGCCTCTCGGTTCTCGCGGGACGCTCGCCTGACTCAGGCTGCTCCCCGTTGCCGATGCCGGCGAACTTCACTCTTCCCTTCTCATCCTTGCCGAGGTACTTGACCTTGAGCGTCTGTCCCAACTTTAGGACGGTATTGATGTCCTTGACGAATCCCAAACCGAGATTCGAAACGTGGACCATTCCCTGGATCTTTGTATTGGGGACCTCAACGAATGCCCCGTACGATTCGATCCTGACGACTTCGGTATCGTATTCCTCGCCGACGACCAAGTCCTTGACGATGCCGTTGACCAAAGCCAGCGCATCCTGGAAGCCTTTGTCATCACTGGAGTATATCATGACCGTGCCGTCGTCTTCTATATTTATCTCTGCTCCGGTCTTTTCGACAATACCCTTGATAACCTTGCCTCCCGGGCCGATCAGCTCGCCGATCTTATCGGGGTCGATTCTGAGAATCTGTACCTTAGGAGCGAAAACGGAGAGCTCTTTCCTAGATTCGGGAATTACGGCCTCCATTAAATCGATGACATGGAGCCTACCTTGCTTCGAGCGATCGATTGCCTCGAAAAGTATGTCCTTAGGGATGCCTGCCATCTTGTTGTCTAGCTGGATAGCGGTAATCCCTTCCTTAGACCCGGTGATCTTGAAGTCCATATCTCCGTAGAAGTCCTCGAGGCCGATAATATCGGTGAGAATGGTGTATTCATCCTTGCTGTTGTAGACGAGCCCGATTCCAATGCCGCCGACCGTTCGCTTCACGGGAACTCCTGCATCCATGAGGGCGAGCGACGAGCTGCATGTGGCTGCCATCGAAGTCGAACCGTTAGATGAGAGTACTTCGGAGACGACGCGAAGCGTGTAGGGGAACTCTTCCTTGGGCGGAATCATGTGAACCAAAGCCTTTTCTCCAATCATGCCGTGGCCGATAGCCCTGCGGTTTGGGAAGCCAAGTTTGCGGTCCACTTCTCCGTTTGCGTAGCCTGGCATATTGTAGTGGTGGAAGTAGTTCTTCGAGTGCTCACCGGTGAGATCCTGCAACTGAAGCGCATCCCGTTCGGTTCCGAGCGTAACGATGGTAAGCGTTTGCGTCTCGCCCCGATTGAAAAGGGCAGAGCCGTGAACTCGCGGCAGCACTCCAACGCGCATGGAAATGGGACGGATTTCATCGAGCTTCCTGCCGTCAGCCCGTTTGCTCTCTTCTATGATGTGCGTACGCACGATTTTCTTAGCGAGCTTTTCGAACGCGCGGTTGAGATCGGTTGCCTTCACCTCTCCCGCCTCTACCTTGTCCGCGTACTTCTCGTTGATGGCGAGCTGGATCGCTTTCATGCGAGATTCCCTCGTCATCTTATTGACTTGGTAAATGGCGTCGGTAAGCTCTGCCTTGTATGCGTCCGAAATTTCGTCGAACAGCTTCTGGAAATCATCAGCATCGGTGATTTCCTGCCATTCGAACGGCTTCTTGCCGTACGTTTCGACAAACTTGTTCTGCTCTTCGATTAAGGTTTTATTGAGTTCGAGCGCCTGCGTGATGCCTTCTTTGATCACCTCATCAGGGAGGTCGTGTGCGTCCGCTTCAACCGAGACGATACCCGCATCGACCGAGCTGACGATCATCTCAAGTTCGCTCTTGTGAAGTTCGCTGAGCGTTGGGTTGTACGCCAGCTTGCCTTCGATATATGCGACTCTCGTAGCGCCATACGGGCCGAGGAACGGTAATCCAGAGTATGAGAGGGCGAAGCTGACTCCGATTATGGTGGCCATGACGGGATCGTGCTCCTTGTCGTACGAAAATACCTGGGCGATAACCTGCGTCTCGTTTCTGAATGTACCCGGGAAAAGCGACCGAATGGCATGGTCGATGAGCCGGGCATTGAGTATTTCTTTGTCGGTGGGACGTCCCTCTCGCTTAATATAGGGCGATGAGGAAATCATGCCTCCTGCGTAGAGCTTCTCTACATAGTCGACGGTGAGCGGAAAAAAATCGAGTTCGGGGTTAGCCGAACCTACCGCTATCGTGATGAGGACGCTTGTCTCTCCGTATTGGACGAGGAACGATGATTGGGCGTGATTCGCCATCTCACCAGTTTCAAGTTTAAATGCAACTCCGTTTAAGCTGAATTCGTGAGTAATTTTATTTTGCATGCTTGTCTAATGGTATCTTATATCATTTTCGAGACCCAAACCATAGACGCCCTTTCGAGAGGGATTATTTTGTGAGACCGGTGAAGGCGAGAACCTTTTCGTACCTGTCGGCATCTTTTCTCTTGAGATACTCGACGAGTCGTCGTCGCTTTCCGACCATCTGCAATAGGCCGCGTCGCGAGTGGTTGTCCTTCTTGTGCTTCTTGAGGTGCTCGGATAGCTCGAGGATGCGCTTGGTAAGAAGGGCAATCTGTACCTCCGGTGAACCAGTGTCATTGAGGGAAACGGAGACTTTTTTAATGATCTCCTCCCGACTCATGCCGGTAAAGTCTATCTTTTTTGAATTTTTGCTTTCTGCCATTGACTAATCCGTGTATCTTATCAGGTTTTTCCCCCAAAAACAATCAACCGCGATCTGTAGCCAAGTAAGGGCATTTCTAGTTGCAAGCGGGTACGAATACTTCTAATATATATGCGATGACGCCAAATACCGATTCCACAAATTCCGGAGTCCAGCCGATTCAATCGCCGGCTGCTCCCAATATCCAAGGCACCGGTGCGCCATCGGCCCCCATGCCTCCGACCCAGGCAGCGAATTTCGACCCCATGAAGGATATCGACCTCTCTCACATCGAAGACCAAATTGTCGACACATCGAAAGGCGATACCATCGACTTCTCGTCGGTCCCCTACAATCATGTATACAGCTTCAAGTGCCTCAATTGCGGTTTCAAGTACGAGGGACACCAGCAGCTCGATAAATGTCCCCGCTGCGGCTCCAACAAGCTCGATGATTCGCAATAGGCATATACATCCGGTTTGCAGTTTATTCCGCTACCGACTACAATTTTTCTCAACGTGAGCAGGCTAAAGAAAATAATTACGACTTCCCGAAAGCTGATAAGCAAACCCCAGGATTCATTCGGGTATGTTGCCTTCGGCATGTCTATCCTCATGCTGGTGACGAAGATATCCGGCATGCTCGAATTGCAGATCCTCGCGCATATCTACGGAATACGCTCCCAAGCCCTCGATATCTTCAACGCGGCGAACACGATTCCAGAATTCCTCTTTCTTATCGTGGCCATCGGCGGAATCAATGCAGCGCTCATTCCCGTTCTCACCCAAGCATCGATCGATGAAGGCGAAAAACGCCTGAAAGAAGTACTCTCCTCAATCGTAAACATTTTCTTTATCGCGCTCCTGACGCTATGCCTTCTCGTTTTCATATTTGCTCCGCAGATCATTTCGCTGGCGCTTCGCGTAAAAATAGCTAACACCAGCTCTCCGCTCGGTGCCGCAGAAATGGAGCAGTTCGTGAACGTACTGCGGGTTCTTATCTTTTCACCCATTTTGCTCACCGTCAGCAGCATTTTCTCAAGCATTCTCCAGATCAAGAAGCGATTCTTCGTCACCCAGCTCGCGCCCCTCTTCTATAATTTCGGCACGATATTCGCGGCCTTATTCCTGCTTCCGCTCTTCAACTATAATATAATCGCCCTTGCTTGGGGCGTCCTACTCGGCAGCCTCCTGCACTTCCTCATTCAGGTTCCCTCGATCATGAGAGCGGGTATCGAGTACAGCCCGATGACGCTCAACCTCAAGGATTTTTACGTACTGAAGGCTTTAAAGCAGGCAATTCCTCGAACGGTCGGTCTAACTTCTGATTATATCGGCAATATCTTCCAGACTATCTTGGCGCTCCGCCTTGCCACCGGATCGCTGACTTCATTCAAATACGCTCTCTCGCTTCGCGATATTCCGGTAACGATGATCGGAATCTCCATTTCCCAGGCTCTATTCCCGCAAATGTCCTCGCTCGGGCACAAAGACATCAAGGGCCTCCAGGTACTTTTTTCAAAGGGGCTTCGAGCGATTCTCTTCTGGACCTTGCCGGTTTCGGCCTTGATGATTGTTTTGAGAACTCCGCTCGTCCGTTTTGTGTTTGGCATCGTAAGTCGCAATATAACGCTTGCCGACGCCAGTCTCATTTCTTATTCGCTTGCGTTCCTCAGCCTCGGTATTGTTTTCTATTCGATACTGAACCTCGTTAACCGGGCTTTTTACTCCCTCGACGATTCCAAAACCCCGACGATCGTCAGCATAATCGTAATCTTTATAGAGATCGCGCTCACGTACGGTTTCGTAAACGTCTTCAGCCATTTCCAGACGCTCTCGCTCGATCCCCGGCTGTTCCTCTCGAATATCAACGACTACTTTACCAATGACGGGTCAATCGCGGCAATCGGCGGCATGGGCTTGGCATCGAGCGTAGCCATATTCATCAACCTCGTCATCTTGATATACCTCCTCAACAAGAAGGGGATCAACGTTTTCTACGAACCGGATGCGATTTTCAAGAAGCTTTTCGCTACCCTCCTGATGCTCGTCATCGGAGTCCTATCGTTCAAACTACTCGACGTCAACTACAATGAGGAGAAGATTTTCGGCATTCTTTTCTTATCGATGAATGTTGCCATCCTGATGGTCTTTACCTACTACCTATCCCTTAAAATAATGGGCGATGAGGACGTGAAAATTCTTGACGATCCTTTCAAGAAGCTCAAGAAATCTTTAACTGCCGTTAAACGATTGTTCAGGGGCAATAAAATTCGAGGCGTTTGATTACTCGATTCTGTCGCGTAAAAAACATATACTAACACTCACGTTTATGAAAGTCCTCATTATCGGCGCTGGTCCCGCTGGCCTTACTGCGGGTCTGGTGCTGGCCAAAAACGGAATAGACACGACGATTGTCGAGGCCGATACGGAATATGTAGGCGGCATATCGAGGACGGTCAATTATAAAGGCTATCGGTTCGATATCGGAGGCCATCGATTCTTCACGAAGAACCGGGAGATACAGGCAATGTGGGAAGAATTGCTCGGCTCCGACTTCCTGAAGCGAAGCAGGAAATCGAGAATTCATTACGATGGAAAGTTTTACGATTACCCGATCAAACCGTTCAATGCCTTGAGGAACCTGGGTATTTTCAGGTCAAGCAAAGCGGTGCTTTCGTACGCGCGGTATAAGCTTTTTCCGATCAAACCTGAGAAAAACTATGCGGACTGGATGACGAATCGGTTCGGCAAGGTCTTGTTCGAGACATTCTTCAAAACCTATACGGAAAAGGTATGGGGGATACCCGTCGAGCAGATATCCCAGGATTGGGCGATACAGCGAGTCAAGGCATTCTCGTTGGGAAACGCGGTGATTACCGCCTTTTTCCCAAGCAAACAGAGAAACTTCAAGACATTGATCGATTCTTTCCACTATCCCCGATTCGGTCCTGGAATGATGTGGGAAGAGGCGGCACGCAGATTTTCCGAACAAGGAGGCCATCTAATTATGGGAACCGCAATCGGTTCACTTACGTATGATGGATCGAAGTGGCTGGCCGAAGTTCCGAATGATCGTGCGTTCGATTATGTCATTTCGACGATGCCGCTCAGGAGCTTGATTAATTCGCTTCCTGCCGTCCCCCGCGAGATACGGGAAGCCGCAAGAAATATTACATACCGCGATTTCATCACGATTCTACTCATTATCGATACGCCGTATATTTTTGACGATAATTGGATTTACATCCACGATCCCGAAGTTCGCGTCGGACGCATCCAGAATTTCAAGAATTGGAGCGAGGATATGGTTCCCGACCAGTCCAAGACTTCGCTTGGCATGGAATACTTTTTCTTCGAAGACGACGACTTATGGTCGCATAGCGACGAGGAGCTTCTTGCGGTTGCGAAACGGGAGGCCGTTCAACTAGGTTTCTGCAGCGAACGGGATATCCTCGACGGGACCGTCGTTCGCGTCAAGAAAGCCTACCCTGTTTATGATACCGCCTACAAAGAGCATGTCTCAACGATCAGGAACTATTTGGCTAAATACCCCACGCTTTACACCATCGGGCGCAACGGCATGCACCGATGGAATAACCAGGACCACAGCATGGCCACTGCCTTAATCGTTGCGCATCACCTTATGAGCGGAGATACAAAGCTTGATCCGTGGAACGTCAATAACGATGCCGAATACCATGAGGAATTGAGCGAAGAAAAGGGCAGGGCCGTTCCCAATAAGGTTTCCTAGGGAAATTGTTGCGTTATAGTTTATAATCGTCATTAAATGCGTACCAAAGTAAC
>CAZVIJ010000049.1:0-2456 GCA_964626735.1 uncultured Candidatus Saccharibacteria bacterium | reverse complement strand
ATGCTTCTCCTGCTTGTGTGCGCTGTTGCCGTTTACCTTGTATATCTTCAGCTTCTCAAGCCGTTCTCATGGGACGAGCTAGAGCATATCCACGCGTCGTTCATGGTATCTTCTGGTTTTGTTCCCTATCGAGATTTCTTCGAGCACCATCATCCCTATATGTGGTACTTGTTCGGTCTATTTTTCATTTTCATCAAAAGCACGACGACATCGCTTTATGCGATAAAAATCGGATCCATTGCCGTAGGGATCATAAACGTATCCCTCCTTTTCATGCTCTCCGACCGGTACATCAAATCATTGAACGCGAAGCTCGTCAGCGTACTGCTCGTCTTGGGCTCTGCCCCATTCTTCCTTACCGGCATGGAGTTCCGTCCGGACAATCTTATGATGACCGGCTTACTGGTCGCCTTTCTCATTCTCCACACGTATTTTGAAAGCCCCTACTCGATACGGCTCATCGCTCTTTCGGGAATTTCGTTCGGGTTCTCAGTCATGTTTTTGCAGAAAGCGGTACTCTTTTTCCCGATGATTTCTGCCGTATTTGCCATCCACGCGATTAGGAAAATCGGTTGGAAGCGAAGCTTGCTCTATTATGCGGCATTTTCGGTTGCTTCCCTGCTTCCCGGCATTTTCTATATCATAGCGACGGTACGATACGGATACGTTACGCGCTACTACTTTTACAATTGGACGCTCAATTCTCGTTTCAATGACGTCTTTCTTTTTACGAGGACGCTGAAAAACTATCCCCAGGAATATTTGCTGTTTTTCGTGCTGCTCTCGATATCTGCAATTTGCATCGGTACTTACCTGGCCAAGACGAGGGAGAAATCAAGACTCCTTGAGTTATGGGCGATCGTCATGTATTTGTGCGGTACCCTTATCATTACGCGTTCTCCCTATACCCAATACTTTCTCCCGGTCGTTTTTTTCGGGGCGATCCTTATTAGCGCTTTCGTAGAGCGCCTCGCCTCATATACCGGCACACTGGGATTCCTTGCATTCCTTGTCCCTGCGGTAATCGCGACCATACCGTTCATCGATTTCAGGGCGTATGAGATCAGGAATTTCACGCTTCAAAACCAGCTTTCCGAAATACAAAAGGTTACCGACCTGAGTGTCCAACAGAAGCGAAATCTAAGGGTACAATGGGATAAGAACTTGTTCTATCCGGTCAGCGATTTCTACTGGTTTTCTCCAGAAGCCGAGAAGACCATCCTCGACTTGAAAAAGGAAGGCAAACTTCCCCGAGATGTCGTTGATCCATGAGATTGATCCAAAACATTGGTATAATGCATCGATGACATTCGACGTCGATGCGATACGAGCAGATTTCCCGATTCTTTCGAAACAAATCAACGGCCATCCGTTGGTGTACTTCGACAATGCGGCTACGACACAAAAGCCTCGCTGTATGATTGATGCGATTCAAGAATACTACGAGGGATACAACGCCAATATACATCGTGGCGTCCATACGCTCTCGCAACGGGCGACTGCCGCCTTTGAGTCGACTCGGGACACCATTGCACGTATCTACCGATGCAATGCGCGCGAAGTAGTTTTCACCAAGAACGACACCGAGAGCCTTAATCTAATCGCGAAATCATTCGGTAAAACCCACCTTGCCGATGGAGACAATATCGTCCTAACCGACCTCGAGCATCATTCGAATATCGTACCGTGGCAGCTTTTGAAGCAAGAATCGTCTATACCGTTCGAGTTGCGGTATGCTCATTTCGATGAGAACGGAAGGATCGATCTGAATTCCTTGCGTTCGCTCATCGACGGGAACACGAAAATACTCAGCATCAGCTGGTGCTCGAATACGTTCGGGATAATGCAGGATTTGAAAACAATTGTACGTATCGCTCGAGACGTAAATCCGCACGTAGCAATTATCGTCGATGCCGGGCAAGCTGTCCCCCATTCAGCCTTTGACTTCCGGTCGCTTTCGGTAGACTTCGTGACCTTCTCGGCACACAAGCTGTGCGGTCCTACGGGGGTCGGCGTACTCATCGGTAGAGAGGAGCTACTCTCCCGAATGCCGCCGTTTTTAGGAGGCGGCGACATGATAAAGGAGGTTAGTTGGGAAGAGACAACCTTCAACGACTTGCCGTACAAATTTGAGGCAGGGACTCCAAATATCGCCGACGTAATCGCTTTCAAATCATCGCTCGAGTACCTGGAAGCAATCGGTTTCGATGCGATTCGCACCTATGAGCATTCGCTTATGGAATACATGCTTCCTCGATTGAACGAGCTGCCGTTCATTACGCTTTACGGCCCCAATGAGATTACCGATGACCGGGTCGCTATCGTTTCGCTCAATGTTGATGGCGTGCATGCTCACGATGTGGGTTCGATCTTGGATGACGACGGAATCGCCGTGAGAACCGGGCACCATTGCACCCAGCTCGTCATGAAGAAGCTTAAGATACCCGCTACGGTAC
>CAZVIJ010000048.1:0-13648 GCA_964626735.1 uncultured Candidatus Saccharibacteria bacterium | reverse complement strand
CTTCAGGATGTATAAAGAATGAACATATTTCTTGCGTATCGCGATGTCCAGGTACTCATCCAATACTTCCGCCATTTCACCAATGTCTTGTTTCTTTCTCAGCGATTCGATTATTTTATCGACTTTAACGACATCCCTGCTGGCGAATGAGAGGTCGAGCATCTTATCGAAATATTCAGACATCGAGCTCATACGGACGAACGGAAAGAGAGCTGCCGGATACAATCGAATGCCGACTAAATTGACGGTACCTGTAGGAGTAAGGCTTATCATCTCGTCTTTCATGCCGAAAACGGATCCGACTCCGGGTTGAAGTTCCTTTCGTCCCAATGTTTTGCCGTTCGCGATTATCGTTTTGCCGAGATTGAATATTATCTCGTTGTACCCGTATGGAAGCAGTTGCTTCCTCTTCGACCGAATGAGTCCCGTAGAATGCCAATAATATTTCACGAACTTTTCATGACGCTCAGCAGGAGCGTATGTCGTAAATGTGACCATAGTGCTATTTCAAGGAATAACCTCCATCAACGAAAATTGTCTGGCCTGCGATCGCTTCGTTACGCGCAAGGAATACGAATGCTTCGGCAATCTCTTCAGGCTCGATCCACCGTTTGATGTACGATTTGTCGATAAACTCTTGAGATTCTTCTTCGCTCGTTCCTTCCCATATTTCCGATTTAACCGCACCCGGAGCTACTCCGTTCACCCTAATGCCATACTCGGCACCGTATTTCGACAAAGTCGCCGTTAAACTGTTTACCGCAGCTTTCGTTGCGTTGTAGATGATCGTGTATGCGTCACCCGCATGAAACGCGCTGAGCGTCGACGAGGTGTTTATGATTTGCCCTTGAATCTTGTTGAAGATGAAATACTCCATAAATATTTGACTGACATCGATCGTGCCCAGCAAGTTGATATCGATATGCTGTTTGAACACTGAGTAGTCGTCTTTCAAGAATCCGGTTTCAGTACTGATCGAGGCGTTATTAATAAGAATATCGACTTGGCCGAATGCCTTAATGGCTTCGTCGCAAAGTATCTCCACTTCATCGTGATCGGAGATGTCGGCATGGACGAGCGCGGCTTGACCGCCCATATCCACGATTGCTTGTCTCGTTCTATCGGCTTTTTCGTAATCTTTATTGTAGTGGAGCACGATCTTGGCTTGTTCTCGTGCAAATGCCATTGCGATAGCGTCGCCTATTGCACCGCTTGCACCGGCGATGAGTACAACTTTAGATGAGAGGTTCATGCTGAAAATATAGCACTTTTGAGATTAGAATATTACGAATTTTTTATCTTCATGCTATCCAGGATTTTCTGTAGCGGTACGAGCACTTTAGAGAAATCTTGAATTTCATCGTACTTCTGATCGTAGCCGATGAAACCCCAGCTGGATGCATCGCCGTATTGTACGGTGAGCGGAAAAGGCTTGTCCTGAACCTTTACGTCGATAAAGGAATTTTTCCACGAGTCTGAGGTATATTTTGATGCACTATACGTTTTGCCGGCGATTTTGCTTGTCGTTTTTACGAGGGTAAAGTCATCGAAACCGTACAATGGGCTCGTATTCTCAAAAATGAACATTCCTTGTTTGGGACCCTGCAGCCGAATTATCCAACCTTTACCGTCATCCGACTTTTCTTCCTTGAGTATCCAGCTCGATGGGTATTCGAATTGAAGCCGTTTGGTTGGCGAGTTATATTGCTTTGTACTAACTTCTTCAGCCTGTGTTGGGATAGGAGTTGGGGAAGGGATCGAGGTTGGAGTTGGCGTTGGTGTTGGAACAGTTTGGGTCGGCGAGATTGTGAGTGCTGTTTGATTCGACTCTGAGCCTGCTTCATTTTTCTTGACTTCTGGCGATGTCGGCTTACGAGGGATAGAAATTCCAATTGCGATACCGCTTGCGAGCAGGGCAGTCGAGAGGAGCATCGTTAAAAACTTTTTGCCTTTGTGCTGGGGTTTTAAGGATGGCTGAACTGAGCCTTCCGGATTCATGTGTAAATCATAGCACTTTGCAAAGAAGACCCGCAAATTATTTCTTCGGGCTCTTGTCTTTGATCATTTCGATCATTTTCGATATACGGTTGGCTCGCGTCTCTTCTTTCTTCGCTGAGGTTACCCATGTTACGTATTCTCTCTGGTGAGTGAATGCCATCGCATCGAATATTTCGAATATCCCTGCTTTTTTCAACGCATCTTTTAGATCGTTGGGCAGCTCTACTTTCCTGGGTTTGTCGTCAAGCTCTAAAGTGATGTCGACGGTGTCTCCTGCTTGTTTACCGATCTGTGCCTGAATATCTTTGCGGATAAGAAGTATCGCCCTTTCGCCGCCCATCTTGGCCAAACTACCGCGATAGAGTGCACCGTCAATCATTGCTATGATCGGTACGAGGTTCCCTTTTCCGAATGTTTCCTTAAGGTCATGCGGAAACTCCACGAACAAACCAATACCCTCCTTAACGATGGTCGCCTTAAACGAAATTTTACCGGGGTTCAGATATTTCATATCGAAATACTAAAGGAAGCGGCCTGGAATTTCGACTATTGGTGTTCTTTTATCGAGAGCACCGTTCCATTCCAGTACATCCAGCCTTTGCCGTATCCGCCTTCCGCATTTGGCCAAAGCGGTTTCTTGTACAAGTTGAGAATCGGCATTTCTGAGCCTTCTATCTTTTGGCCAGCGTTGTAGTCGACAGCGTCGTCGACGGAGAAGAGGATCGTTTTGAATGCATTGTTCCCCTCCCGGTATAGCCTCAAGCAGGTAAAGTTCCCGACCTTGCAGTTAGTCTTGCCGTAGAACTTAACTTCGATCGACTCCACACGAAGATTGATATCCTTGTAGATGTTTGTCGAGGTTCGTGGACTCCACCGATCGTTCAGGAATTCCACCTGTGCAAACCGATCATGGTAGCCGACCATGTTCCAGAGATCGAAATCGTACGAAACGAACGTGAAATCTTGACCATGCCGCTTGTCGTACTCGACTTGCCCGGTACCGACTTCTTTGCCGTCGATAGATACGCGGAACTTGGCGCAATCGGTATCGTAGCAATCGGAACCTGCCCGAACGGTCACCTGCACCATCGGCTTATCGAATATCGTTTCTTTCGTTTTGGCGTAAACGAGTGTTGAAAAGGCGACTGATGTCGTCATAAAGAGGCCGGCAAGCCCCAAGGTTAAAGTTCTCTTTTTCAGCATACCTATATTATATCAAATACTGTTGTGAGCGGAACTTGAGCTCGGCAACCGTCCTGGTGTATAGTTTCGATTAGGAATCCACCTACGATATCATGTTTACCACAGAGCAATTCAAAGAGGCAGAGGAGCGTATACGTTCCGTAGTAAGGAAGACTCCGCTCCAATACGTGGAACGGCTTTCGGAAAAGTATGGGGCGTCCGTTTACCTGAAACGAGAGGACCTGCAAACCGTTCGTTCCTATAAAATTAGGGGAGCGTACAACCTCATCGCTTCTTTAAGCGACGAAGAGAAAAAACGCGGAGTCGTCTGCGCAAGCGCCGGGAACCACGCCCAGGGATTCGCGTATTCATGCAGCAAATTAGGAGTAAAAGGCGTTGTATATATGCCTGAAGTCAGCCCGCGGCAAAAAATCAATAAAGTGAAATTTTTCGGAGGATCGTTTGTCGAAGTGCGACTGGTGGGAGCTACCTTCGACGAGGCCAATTCGCAAGCCAAAGAGTTTTGTGAGATGCACGACATGGTTTTCGTTCACCCGTTCGATGACGAGCGTACAATACTTGGACAAGGAACCGTTGGAGTCGAGATATTCGACGAGCTTCCGGATGTAGAGGTTGTTGTTATGCCTATTGGGGGTGGAGGATTGTCGTCGGGAGTTTCATCGTACCTTAAAAGCGTAAAGAAGGATATAACGCTTTTCGGCGCAGATCCGAAAGGCGCCGCAAAGCTCGTGAAGGCACTCGATGCCGGTGCACCGGTCCTCCTAGAAACGATCGATACGTTCGTCGATGGTGCCGCGGTAAAGCGTATCGGAGAAAAAACGTTCCGTATCGTTCGCGAATTGCTCGATGGAGTACATGCTGTGCCTGAGGGCAAGGTCTGTACGACCATGATAGAGCTGTATCAAAACGAAGGTATTATCGCTGAGCCCGCCGGTGCCTTGTCGGTTGCAGCGCTCGATTTCATCAAGGAGGAAATCGCTGGGAAAACCGTGGTCTGCATATTGAGCGGTGGCAATAACGATATCATGAGATACCCTGAAATAATGGAGCGTAGCCTCGTTTACGAGGGCATAAAACATTACTTCGTTATCGAATTCGCGCAAAAACCGGGACAATTGAAGAAGTTTTTGGAACAGGCGTTGGGGCCGAACGACGATATCGTTCGGTTCGAATATTTGAAAAAGACGAATAAGGAATTCGGTGCTGCTTTGGTCGGCATTGAGCTTTCCGATAAGAACGATTACGAATCGCTCTTGCGGAAGATGGATGGGATCGGCTTGAAATACAAAGTCTTGAATACGGACGAATTGCTCTATCAATTTGTTGTTTGACGCTTTCAGGTGGCATTTTTATCATATATTGTATAATCTTGAGTAATGAAATTCATACGATTTCTGATCCTGTCCACAATAATGGTATGGAGTGCGGTTTTGTGCGTTACAGGCGTGCATGCCGAAAATAAGCCTACGCCAATACCATCGAACGTGGATACGAAAGTCTTGGGAACGCAACCTCTTTCAGGAAATACGATTCTCTACGAGGCGGAAGTCGTTGATGCAGCGGATTTGAAGAATGTTTCTAAAACCGACCTTTCGAATACCCAGCCGATTACGATTGAAATCAAGAACGGGAACAAGTCGGGCACTCGGCTTGATACGGCATTGATTTTCCCGAATCCGCAATTCAAACGGCCTCTTAAAATCGGTGATCGAATTTTGGTCGAATCGATCGGCGAAATTTCATCGAATTCTACGATCGCGATTATCAGTATGTATCGCCAGAATAACATTCTCGTATGGAGCTTCATCCTATTGGGTCTTTTCATACTGGTTGCCGGCTTCAAGACCAACATCAGGTATTTCCAGATATTCATGATAACGGTTATTTCTGGCGTTATCGTACTGCTATCCTATCATCGAAATACGTACCTCACTTTCGGAAGTCTGTTCTTGTGGCAGCTGCTTTCTACCGTCTGGTTCGCGTTTCGAATCTTCCGCAAACGAACGCCTTCGGTGGTTCTCTCCCTGTGCGTCCTCGGAAACCAATTTCTCGCTATGGGGCTTGTCTTCATTATGAAGAACATAAATATATTCGATACCGGCTTCTTCGAATTGTTCTTCCCCTCCATCAACGATGCCCGCGAAGTCATGATCTATATCCTTGCGCTTCTCGTTTTGTATCCGATCTCCGTCGTTTTCGCCGAGCAGGTTATTTCCGAAAGTATCAAGAAAAAGAGGGAAGAGAATGACATCCTTAAAATAAACCTCATTCGCCATGTATCCCGGTCTGCGCTCAGGAACTTGAATAATATCTTCTTGACGTTCTTCGGCTTGTTTTTTGCGATCTTTGTCGGTATCGTCGCCATTTCATCCCGTGAGCAAATCGTGTTGAGGGAGCTTAACAGCGCACCCGTCGCTCAAATCCTCTCGGTCGGATTTTTGATCCTTTTCAACCTGCTTATTTTCGTTCCGCTTGTTTCGTTCGTTTCGGGAATGTGGCTTGGCACGCTAGAATCCCATGAACTCGTGACCGACAAAAACTTGCGTCAATTGGAGCTATAAGAACATGACTAAAGTAATTAAATCACGAACTTTCTGGGTCTTCATTATTTTTTGCCTTGCCGCCAGCTTGCTGCTCGTCTTCTTCAACCTATCTCAGTTCAAGAAGTACCAAATCAATAAACGCAACGCGCAGCGCCAAACCGATATCCTGAATCTAGGGAACGGAATAAAGTCGTATATTGCGGCCAACAACAATCTGCCGACTTCAAGCAACCCCGATACGAAAAGCTTCCTCCCTGAACTTTTATTCGAGGGGAATACCCCGTCAGGCGGCATTAATGTCCAGACCCTTGAAAACATGCAAGGGTATATCGATACGAACATCAAAGATCCATCCGGAACTCCGTACCTAATCGGTACCTACGAAGATCAAATCGTCATATACACGACTAATTTCGAGACGGACAAGAAGACGACGCAGACTTACTTCCAAAACATCAAGATCGTTTCTTCGGCCGACGGTAAAGTAACGACGCAATAAATCCTTTACATGCGCCAGTACACCTTGTAAAGTGGATCAAGAAGTATGAATCCAGTAGAACCGGTTACGGGCGAGACTACGCGATTGCCAACATTGACTCCGGATGCGAGCGTGCATGTCGGCACCGTTTTCGATCAACGACATCAGTACGTCATCCACCAATATAATATGGGACCCACTGTGAGTCCGTACGTAGCGCCGCCTCCCGTTGCGCATCAACCGGTGAATCCTGCAGGAGTATTTCCTGCAGCTCGGTTGCCGGATGCCGCGAGCGGAGTAATGCCGCAGCCGCATTATCCGCCGCCGCAACGCGGTTATATCAATGGACAGGCTCCTCATACGATTACGACAACAAACTTGGGAGCACAAAACCCTGCTCGACAAGTTCAGGCGCCTGCACAGCCAGATGCACGAGCAAATGCTGAACCTCAACTGGTATCTGAAAAGTACGAAGCGTTCGGCAACAGATTCTACTCGAATATTGCTCGCGCAAACGATACCGCTTTCGGCCTGCTTGAGAAAATGCCGTTCGGGACAGTCGCCAAATCGTTCAAGGAATTGAAGCTCGTTCGAGCTGGAGTACAAATCGCTCGATTGAGATTGCAAACAATAATGGATCGAAATACACGAATCCGGAATGGGCAGGAGGTACCTTCGGCAGAGCCGAATCCGACCATTAATGTAGCCCCTGCGGTAGAAACGCTCACCGGTGCTTCGCTCTATGCATTTTCGCGTGTTGAACGATTAAAGAAAAGTATCGAAAAAAAACGAAAAAAGGCGAGCGAACGGGTTCGCGATGTGCAAGGTGTACGCAGTAATCTATTGACCGCAATGTGGTATCGGCTTAATCCCGGCAGGAGGCCAGATGCTCAAACCCCCTTGCCTTCACGCGATCAAGCTGTTGGCGAGTTGGCGCGTGTTTTCAACAACCCAAATTCCAGACAAAGTCTGCTCGCGCAAATACTGTACTTTCCCGGTAAGCTTTCCGGGAAAGAACGGCAGAGGAATGAACGATACCACGTTGACGATTTCAGGAAAAAGATGATGTTCGTGGAGATGGCGCGCAATTGCGTATCTCGTGAAGACTTTAAGAGGCTAAAGAAATATTACGGAAGGCTTGATTCGAGACAGGCGAAGAGGCTCGCCAACACGCCAACTTACCGCTATCGAACGTTGAGCATTTTGGGCAAGGTCTTATGGCAGGGAAAGACTCCGATGGCCGGTTCGTTCGAATGGGATGTTTGTCAGAATCCTCGTCTAAAGGCCATGTGGGAAGCTTTCGATCCCGCATACGAAAAGGTTACCAATAAACCGGAGTATGGAGGCAAACGGCAATTTATCCCGACAACCAAATATGAGGATTTTGCCCTCGAACTTGCAGGAAACTACGCGGATAACCTCGATCGGAAGATACAGGGAGCAGAAAATGATCTTAACGAAGTAAACAAAAGAGACGAAGATGTAGCTCTTCTTGCATCCGTACAACTTGCCATCGAAAACAGGAGAGATTCCTTACTTGAGCTTTCTGAACCATTTGCATCTTCATCGAATTCACTTCGTAGGGATGCCGCCCATGAGGCGCTCGATACGCAGCTGCGGCAGGGAGATCAGGAGCACTTAAGAGTACTCGGATATGACGATGACCAGCGGGCAGCATATAATCAATGGAGTTACGGCAAGATGTACGGTTCAATTGATTTGCCGCGCAGGATGATAGTCGCTGCCCGACCACGACGAAGACAGTTACCGGGACGACCTGCAAATGCTGGTTCGATTGAACTAACTTCATTCACGCAATCTCAACTCGACAGAATACGGAAATTGGATCCAATGATGTATCGTATGGCAGCACTTTGTGCCTAGCGATACAGCTTAAGTAATGAAGCGCAGGTAACATCGAGGCTATAGTTCATTTCGAAATAGCTTTTAAGTTGGACCCCCTCTTTAAACGTACCTGCCCGATCGTTGATTTTGCCATATATCATCTCGCTCAGTTTACCGATATTTCCCGGTTCTACGAGGCAGCGTTCAGAAAATTGGTTCATCGTATCGTGATAGCCAGGATTCGCGTACCCGCAGATGGCACATCCGTAATTCATCGCTTCTACGAGAACGATTCCAAAACTCTCTCCGAATTTTGAAGGGAAGATCGCGATGTCGCTTGAAAGATATGCATTATTGCGTTCTTCATCCGTGACTCTTCCCAAGAACTTGACCGGCAATTGGTAGGTTGCCGCGAGTCGTTCCGCATCTCTGCGTTGAGGGCCGTCGCCAGCGATGGTAACAGAAGTCTTTCCAAGCTGCGATTTTATTTTATTCAGTGCTTCTATGAAATCGATAACGCCTTTTCGCTCTTCGAGCCTTCCTAGGAATAGAATTGTAAGGTCTTTACTTTCGCTTTGTAGGGCAGTTTTGGAAGATATATCGATTGACTCGACTCCAAGCGGCACGCGTACGCTTTCAACTTGCAAGTACTCATGACCGTAATCTAGCGTCGGTTTTGAGCTATGCGTAAATATGTCGACCGTTTTCAATACCGATCGCATGTATTTGGAGAGCAAAATGTTTGCCGTTTTGGCTGCGAATTTCTCCTCGACGTAAATCTGCATCGAGCAAACTGTTTTGGGCGATTTCTTACCTAAGTTTCTTAATCTTTTCACTTCTTTCAAGATACGGCCGGAGACAAAAGGGGAAAATGGATAATTGAAATGTACCACGTCAAATTGTTTGGACTCGAGAATTTTCCGTATGTTCTTGCGATCAGCGAATCCGGGGAACGGGGAGACGCTTCCGTTCAAATTAAGGCCACGGATATCCTTTCCTTCGGCTATGCTTATTATTTCTATGCCGCGCGGTACGATTATCTTTTCGACATCAGGATTTTCTGCGTGGAGAATGGTAACCGCATGTCCGTGATTTTTGAACCAGTTCGCGTTATTCAGGACATTATACTGAACGCCGCCAGAACGGTAAATTGAATCATCGACGACGAGACATATCTTCATGATTTTTTCCTATCCATCATAGCAAGAATTTTCTTGCGGTATTTATTCATGAGGAAGGCCGTCGAGACGAGGGTAATAAAGAGCCCGGCAGTGAGCCAAACATTTTTCGTCACGATACCCGATCCGATCAGTACCGTCACCAAGTTTCCGGGTATACGGGCGATAAGTGCGATAACAGCCATACGTAGGATCGGCACGTTCGTAGTTCCTGCTACCCACGCGACGATAGAATCGGGAAAGACAGGGAAGAGATGCGCGATAAAGAATGGCAACGTGCCTTCTTCATCGGCAAGCAGATTCAGTTTATTCCAGTTTTTTTCGCCCAAGATCCGTTTGACGAATTTCTTGCCGAGATTCCTTGAAAGATACAGCGTCAGCACTTCAGAAATAAATACCGATAGCATGGCAAAGATCATGCCGTACTTGAAGCCGTAGAAGAAAGAAATCATCGAAGTAATCGGGACAAGTTGGGCAAAAGGATTGATCGAGAGTATTACGCTTATGAAAAGGGCGCTCAGGAAAATCGGAAGCTTCAGTTCAGGTGTGATGAATTTTTGAATCGAGGAATAATCGCTGAAAAATTCCCTAATGAGATGGAAATGAAACAAAAGAAGGTACGCAATAATCATATAGCATACAACTGTTGCAGCTAATGTGAACGTATTTAGAAAAGTAACGAATGTGGAGGGCTTTTCCTCGAGTTCTTGGAGTAGGGAATTCTGCTTATTATCCGGCATCGCCTCGTGCTATCGATTATAGCACGTCGAGCGTATTGTTCTTCTCCCGGTTTATGCCGAGCAGATTTGCGTAGCGCTCGGTCGTGGATACTCTTTTATGCCCAACGATCTGAGAAATGAACAGTATGCTGGTGCCTTTAGCGAGGTGGTGGGCTATGAAGGTATTTCTCAAATCGTTGACGGTGGCGTCTTTGATGCCTGCTTTCTTAAATGCTCGGTCTAGGTAGAACCTGATATTTCTCATGAGGAGTGGGTTTCCCGTTTTGGTGAGGAAAAGGGTTTTCTTATCGTCGAACTTTGGGCGAATCTCGAGATAATCTGAAATCGCTTGTGAACCGGCTTGATTCAAAGGGATCTCCCGTTCAAGACTTGATTCGTATTTTTTGATGCGAAGTTTAACCGGTACACCATTTTTATACGTTATATCGTCAAGATCCAGCCTGCAGAGCTCACCGATTTTCATTCCCGTTTGTATAAGCAGCTCGACGATGGAATAGAGACGTTGGTCTTTCCGGCAGACATCACGAAGGCTTCGGTATTCCTGCGTCGTTAATACGCGGGGGATATGGGATTCTAATTTCGGGTGGGAGATTGTAGTTGAGGGATTGTCGCCGATATGTTTTTGGTCGATTGCGAAACGGAAAAAGGTTTTGATGCTATTCAATTTCCGCGAGACGCTTTTGAGAGTGTATCCTTTTTTCTTCCTATCTTCTATGAATGCCTCGATATCCGAGCTCTCGATTAAGTTGAGATCCTTTTTCTTCACTTCTTTGCAAAAGTCTAGGAATTGTTCGATGTCCTTAGTGTATGCGATTATCGTATATATAGATTTGTTGTCTTCCTTTAGCTTGTTTTCGAATTTAGAAATGATCGGATACTTCATAGTATTTTACGTTTTTATACGAATCTTATAGTTCGTTCAATATGTATACATTATAGTACAATGTTTCCAACTACAGAAGTTATTTTATCAACTTGAATTAATAAAACTAGCTACCGTAAATCGCAACGGTAGCTAGATAATAATATTTTTCTACTTTGTTAGCACTCTGAGTAGCCGCATGATAGACACCGAACACAGCCTTCCATTTCGAATGCCTGAGCTTCGCCGCAAGACTTGCAGATGTCGCCGACTTTCTGGTAAGAAATCTTATTGTGCTGCGGTAATTCAACTGTCAGCACTTCTTCCTTAGAATATGTTTTCAAAGCCCGAGCGATACCGTCAGGGAGTGACTTCACCTTGTTGGGGCCGAAACCTACAGAAGACGATCCTCCAATATCCCGTAGCTCGCGTACAACGTTTTGAATTCTCTCGGTTGGAGCGATGTCGGAGGGAAGCCTAAGAACCAAGGAAATCAAACGTCCCATAGCTTCACTGACGCTGGCAATGTCAGAGCCGGCCTTACCGACGTTCAGGAAGACTTCAAATGGCTCGCCGGTTTCGTCCCAGTTAATGGTTACGTACGCCTTGCCAAGCGGAGTATCGATCCGTTGCGTTTCTCCACGCAATAGACCAGGTCGCGGCATCGCCATCCTGTACTGTTCGACTGCCTTCTGAGCTTCTTGTACGGGAACGGATTCTGTTTTACCTTCCTTCTCAGCTTTAGTCTTATGCGTTTCAAGCACAACCTTTTCTCTCGAACCCGTTACGTATACGGTAATACCTTTGCAACCAGATTCCCATGCCGTGAAGTATGCATTCTCAACATCTTTCTCGGAAGCGTCTTCGGGGAAGTTGATCGTCTTCGAAATACTGTTGTCGATGAATGCCTGCATTGCAGCTTGCATCCGTACGTGCTCGTCAGCGGTAACGTCGCTCGATACGACGAACGTATGCTTGATCGATTCCGGCAGGAATTCGATGTTCTGGCAGGTTCCTTCTTGGATTATCCTTTCGATCGCGATCTGCTTTTGCTCGCTCGTCAGGTCGGTCTTGTCGAGAGCGGTTTCGAAAAGCGGGCTGGTGTATGTCAGCTCGAGATCTTTTCCGTTGTCGTTGACGTGCCTGATATACGCAAGGGCGAATACCGGTTCGCATCCGTACGATTCGCAGCCTGCAACGGTAGCGATGGTGCCGGTCGGGGCAATCGTAGTCTGGCAAGCGTTCCTGATGCCGTATTGTTTGATATCCTCAACGATTTGATCCCAATCGAGTTCAGGCTTGCCCCAATTTCTCGAATACGACTTGAGCGGCTTTGGTTTTTGCCACTTGAAGTTATTCTTGTCGTAGATAGATCCTTCGATAGCGGTAAATGAACCGCGTTCACGAGCAAGCTCGATCGACTTGACCATCGTCCAGTAGCGGACGAATTCCATGACTTGCGCCGCAAACTCCTGTCCTTCCTCTGAACCGTAACGTACACCCAGGTGGTACATCATATCTCCCAATCCCATGATGCCGAGTCCGATTCTTCGAGCCCGCATCGCTGCTTTTCTCAATTCAGGTACTGCAGGAACGTACTTGTTCGCCGAGACGACGTTGTCTAGGAAGTGTGCTGCGGTAAGTGTAGTTTCCTTGAGCTTTTCCCAGTCAACCTTGCCGTCGGGAGTTACATGCTGCGACAGGTTGATGGAACCGAGGCAGCAGTTTTCGAAGGGCCCCAGCCACTGCTCTCCGCACGGATTGGTAGCTTCCAATTCGTACAATTGGGGAACGGGATTAGATCGATTGGCTGCATCGATAAATAGAGCCCCCGGTTCGCCGTTGTGGTGGGCGTATTTAATGATCTTTGCGAAAAGCTCGCGTGCCTTGACCGTTTTAGCTACTTGGTTCGTACGCGGGTTGATGAGGTTGAAGTCGGTATCATCCTTCACTGCTTGCATGAAATCGTCGGTGATTGCAACCGAGATGTTGAAATTCGCGATATCACCTTCGGTAGCCTTGCACTCCACGAACTCTTCGATATCCGGATGGGTTACCTTAAGGACGCCCATGTTTGCACCACGCCGAGTACCCCCTTGCGCGATTACGCCGAATGCATTGTCGAATGCCCTCAAGAACGATACGGGACCTGAGGCGACACCAGCGCTTCCTTTAACGACATCGCCCTTAGGTCTCAGTCGTGAGAATGCGAATCCGTTACCTCCACCCGTTTGTTGGATCAAGGCTGCATCCCGCATTACTTTGAAGATTCCTTCTGATTCTTTTCCCAAATCATCGGCTAGAGGAAGTACGAAACATGCTGCGAGCTGTCCCAAGGGAGTGCCTGCTCCGGTAAATGTTGGAGTATTCGGGAAGAACTTGATCTTAGTCAACAGGTCGTAGAACTTTTTCTTAGTGCCTTCATAATCTCCGCCATGCTCGTTTTCGACATCGGCCATAGTATGGGCGATTCGTTCGAACATCTCTTCTATCGTTTCTATCGGTTGCCCATCAAGACCACGTCTGAGGTAGCGCTTGATTAGGACTGTTTTAGCGTTTTCGGTTAGGTTGATCGTGTCACCGCCGTATTTGCTATTGCTGTTTTGCTGAGTAACGTCTGACATATTACTTACATAAGGATTGTCAAAAAAATATGACCAGTCTTACGTACTACTCATTTTTTGGTGAGCAGTATGTCGGTCGGGGTACTATAAAATATTAGTTTTTTACGTGAATGCAAGACCTTATAATATTCGGTATACGCCTTATATTATTCTCGACATTGATGCTTTTTGAGTAGT
>CAZVIJ010000047.1:0-13679 GCA_964626735.1 uncultured Candidatus Saccharibacteria bacterium | reverse complement strand
GCCACAGCATTGGCCAATCGCATGAAGTAGGAAATCTCTTCATGAAATTGGTTATGCAAGACGGTACGTTTATTCATAAGCCACGCTAATTCATACTAGTAGGAATGCCCTTTGAAATCAACAAAACCAAGTATGCATAGTATTTACTACTCGTTATGATTTGGTACCATCGTTAACTGTTTTATGGCAACCATAGTTTCACCTTTAAAACCTCACGAACCTGATACATCAGGCTCGGCCCTCAGTTCCCCGCTTCCGGATTTCGCGAATATCCGTTTCGAAGGCAAGGTCGTATACACTGATGCAGAATTTCAAGACCTCGTTGCGCAAGATCTGCTTCAGGTACCCGACTTTTGCTTGATACGCGCGCAAATACCCGGCAGCCAAATCGTGATAACCGATCCGGTTATGCTGCAACGCGGTTTTAGCGTTTCCGACAATCGAATCGCAAGCAACATGAGGTATATTGGCGCGTACCCAGCTATCCAGCAGGGACTAACGCCTAATCCGGTCATTCTCGCATTCGCGGAATTTTTCACCTCGCCCGAGCATATAATTAGGTCATACCGACTTCTGCAATTCGATTTCAGCCCCCAACTGCCGTATGTTGAGCGCGTTTTCTTTGCCCAGCTCGGTCTACGTAAAACGCGCGATACCGATCTGGTCCCCCAATATATGTTCGATTTCGTCCCCGATTACGGAGGCAAATTGTACGGAACGTTTACGGTTTACGGCGACAGCAAGCAAATCGTCGAAATGACGCAAGGAACGCTTGCCCGGCCGAGCGGCATGATCGACTTACTAAGAAGCAACTTCCTTATTATGGGAAACGTCGAGGCAGTAAGGAGTGAAAGCACGGTTACCGATATATACGACCACGTTTTGAGCCTCACGAATACCAATAATACTGATCGGGGCAGGTTCAATAGGCTTGATGTAATGGCTGCCCTTCGGTCGATTATTTCTTGAAAATATTGACGATTCCCAAGAAGACGACTGCCCCGATGGTGGAGACGATCAAACTCATAAGGTTAAACTTCGTGAATGCGCCGGTAAGATCTGCCTTGCCGTTCACGAGGAACGTAACCAGGAATCCGCCAATAAGCGAGCCGATCATGCCCCGCACGATATTCGTTGCGCAACCGGATTTCTCCGTATTGCCGGTTAAAACGCTTGCGATCCAACCAGCGATTGCTCCCATCAATACCCAAGCTAATAGCATGCCCTATTGTATTCCATTTGACGTTAGCTGCGCAATTGGCGCATTTGCGTAGCTAGCTTTACTACGAACCATACGCCTAAGACAAAGTACATAACCATAAACGAGGGGAAATCGAAAAACGATTGATCGACGCGAACGGTTCCGATGAGCTTGTCGATATGAAGGACAAACGGATCGGTTAACTTCACGATGCTCTCGGCAAGTAATGTTTTCCTCATGCCGAACATGAAGATTAGAATACGGATGAGCAACAGAAGGCAGATACCGTTGCACAAGAACCGAATGAGGTTGAACATCTCCGATCCGAAATCGGGCTTATCCCGCAGGAGCGATTGCAGATGCAAAACGGAATCGTCGGATACTAGCTTCTTACCCTCTCCCATATCTTTGTGAGTATCTTTATGATACATACATACCAATGTCCCGAAGACGAAGAAAAGACAAACTCGTCGAATTTATCGATACGGTGTGCAATCTTCCCATCAATGAACTTAAAGCAAGTGTTTCTCAGGAATATTCCCGCATGAAAGAACACGTAAGGGAACTCAAATATTACGGGATAAACGATACGTTTCTCGATGAATTGAGGTATTTCCAAGAGCTAAAGATGCTTTCGTACTTCCTCGATCATGAAAGCGTGCCTGAGACCTGTAGCCCGTATACGTCGAGAAAGTTCAAATGGCTCGCGGCAAAGTTGGTGAAACGCTCGGAGATGTCGCCAGAAGTTCTCGAGTATTTCGAATATTAAAAGGGATGGCGATTGCCACCCCTTTCGTTTCGTCGTGAAGAACGATTTAGATTACCGCAGCGTTCGGGGTAGGCGTTTTGCGGGACATGAAGTTCTTCGCCTTATCCAATGCTTTTGGCTTTTCCTCATTAATGGTATCGATCAGCTTGTCAGTCTCGAAGTCTGCCTGGTCGGCCATCGAGTCGACTTTATCGTCGATAGTATTTTGGGTCTTCATGAGGCTGTCCTTGATTTTCGTCACGAGGTTGCCGGTTTTCTTTTGGATTTGGTCCTTCGCATCAAGTACCTTCTTGTTGACCTGGTCTCTATTTTTAGCGTAATATAGACCAGCTGCTCCAAGCGCCACTCCCAGTCCCAGCGTAGATAGGAGAGCTCCTGTGTTTTTGGTGTTTCTTGCTTCGTTCATTCTTCTTTTATCTTAATTAATGCGATACTTTAGTCTGCTAGGGTTACTGGAATGGTATAATTTGTTCTTAGGATGAGCTCTCAATCGGCATCAAAGAAAGTATTCAAGTTTTGCGGCGCGCTTTTCAGTTGCGCTCTCATCGTCTGTATCCTTACCACGGGCGTGGTCTACACCGTCTATAAGCTTTCCGATTCCCCATTTATCAAGAACAGCTTTATCTATAAGGTCGATCCGGGAACGCGGACGTTCAACGAGCTGACCCAAAGCTACTTTGACGAGGAAGAACTTCGGCTGTTGGGAGTCGTTCAGCTTCCGGAAGGGTTTACCGTTCAGGAGACGTATAAGAATATCAAGTTCGTCAGAAGCCCTAAAAA
The DNA here is from genome assembly GCA_964626735.1 of uncultured Candidatus Saccharibacteria bacterium. Lineage (GTDB taxonomy): Bacteria > Patescibacteriota > Dojkabacteria > JAOAGR01 > JAOAGR01 > CAZVIJ01. The sequence continues at coordinate 10,929 of CAZVIJ010000047.1, read as the reverse complement.
AGCGTATACGGCAACGCAGCTTTATCTTATCAAGCGGTTTATCGACCAGACTCCCCAAAAGCTCCTATCTCCAGGGCCGACAGCGATTGTCACCTATAAAGAGGGTGAAGTTCACGAACCAGATTTCGCCAACGGCAAGTTGCAGGCTTTCGCGAGCGGCAGCTACGTTTTCTTCAACGATCGTTCGTTCGATCCCGATCCCGACGCGAACAAAACTATCGATAACACGTACCGCACGTTCGAGCATGAGCTGGTGCATGTGAGCCAATTCAACGAGGTAGCCCGATCCGAAAGCTGGTTTGCCATCTATAACAATGCACGCTCGAAAAAAGGGTGGATAGAGACCTTTGAAGATTCAGAAGTATGCAAATCGTTCGCAAAAGCAGGCAACTGGAGACGATCGGATAGCGGAGAAAAGATTCAGTACACCCTCATCAATCCCGACACCGAGAAAACAAATACGTATGCCAAAACCCAGATTATTGAGGATATGGCTGAGACGGTATCCGGAGTCATATCAACGAGGGACAGCGATTATTCCGATACTCGGAAGGAGTGGGCGCTCGAATTCCTCTCGGAGCCGATTGAAAACCTTAAGCCGAATAAGTTCCCCCATGCGGCATCGTTCGTTAACTTGCAAACAGACGGGCTTAAGTACGATTTGGACGTTATCGAGAAATATCGCAAGAATCCCGATTACAAGTATATCGACGTCCAACCGCTCCTGGTAAAAAAGCTTCATGCGATTGAAGAAACGAAAGACTACCTCGCATCAGAACTGCCTGTCCGAGGCTGGAAGGGTACATTCACGAAAACGGTCGATAAGCATAACGTTATTTATTACAAAGGCACATTTACCGGTAGCGACCGCGACATGTTCATCGACATATTCTCGTACGACGATGGAAAAGGGTTCCTATCAAAACCTGACGGAACCCTCATTATCGTTATCAACGGGTATAAGTAATTTAGTCTTCTTGATCTAGGTAATCAGCATCGGTTGGAGTTGGCGTTACGCGCTCGGGGGTACCGGTGCCAGTCGTACTGCTGCTGTTCAGTCCTTCCTGGAATACATCGACAAACGCTTTCCTATTCGAGGGGATCGCGAAAATCAACCCGCATAGAATCAGCGGGCAAAGCAGCAGCAGACCGCACGTTATAAGTGCGATCTTGAGTCCATTGCCTTTCTTCGGCGGCTGAGCGGCATAGGTCGGCTGAGCAGCCGTGGGCTGTACTCCTGCGCCTGCTGGTGGTGCAACAATTTGCGGCTCTACAACCGGCGAAGCATTCGTTCCGTTATTCTGGTTTTCTTGTTCCATGCACAATACTACCGCAGTATCGAGTAAAAGGCGATTATTTAGTTGAAATGCTTATTGAGTAGAGGCCTCCTGAGTTAGTGCACCCAGCGGAAACTTTGTATTTGTTTTCGTAATCGTGGAAATTGACAAGGCCCACGCCAAGGCTGTCGTTTAATGCCTGCCCTTTTATCGTCGGGTCCAGACCGGCGTACTTGAAAAGGGTATCGACGTAATCGCTTACGCTCTTGTCGGCATTGCACTTCCCCAACTGCTTGACGCTCAGTTCGGCGAATGTTGCGTTTTGATCATCGAGGCTATTGAGAACGAGGTGATATTTCGCATTCTCTACCGAAATGCTGCCGCTGTCGTTTCTATGCGTCGAGAACATTCCTTCAAGTTCCGGCATCGGCTTCCCGATTAGATCCTTGATATTGACCAACGCCCCAGGATTTATCGGGATTTCTCCATGCGTTGGCGTCGGACTGAACCGAATCGGCTCATGCGTAACTGATGGCGTTGGCGAGGTGGTTGTTGTAACGATGCTCGTTGCCGTCGGCTTAGTCGAAGAGATATCGCTAGCGCTATCGTCAAGGATATCTTTGACCTTTGAATCGGTAATTTTGGGTACGAATACCATCAATAAACCGCAGCCTATGAAAAGCGCCGCGAAAATGATAAGCATCGTTTTGGTAGATCCGGAAGTTTTGTTTTTGTTCATGATAACCTGCCAAAGAAAGATCGCTTCTTTTTGAAGTAGACGGAATCAACCGCCGATTCGGGAGTCTTGCCTTTGACCTGCACAAGATAATCCATTTCAGTGACTGCATCAACCGTTGTCTTGATTTGCTTTAGTTCCTCGAGTACATTCGGTTGCACTTTCGAGGGGAAATTCTGGTTAGCGATCAGTTCGCAATTGTTTGAGTGAACGAAGATTCCTTTCGTATCTTCCAGCTGCCTGAAGCTATACGCCTTATTCGCGTACTGCGGCTGCCACATGGGAAACACGAACCATTCGCCTTGGTTCATCTTTTCGTCGATCCATGCGATCCATTCGGCCTCTGAGCCGATGCTGATCGAATATCCTGCGCCAGCCAATCCATAACTTTCGAATACCTCGTAAGAAAGCCTCGTGATACTTGCGCCGGGACCGATGGTTCTGATGAGCTTGTTCGTTTTGGCGGCGACTTCCGGCAGCAGCAGATCGTCTATCTTGGTAATAGGCATAAATGTTGGAGCTGCCCAAAACAGCTTCACATCCTCGTAGAGCACGGAAACGCTGATGAGCTTGTCTTTGTACTCTTCCCAATACAATTGGTGCGCCTGCGGCAGCCATGCCCCAACCAGCAAATCTACTTCTCCATTCGCGACCAAATGGAATATATCCTCGTGGTTTCCCTCGACCACATGGACATCATACCCCAGCGATTCAAGTTTTTTCTTAACGACGTATCCTAAAACTTCAAATGCGGTGACGTTCAAGACTCCAAGTACTATGTTTCCTCCAGGCATACATCCCGATTGTATGAATTTTTGTCGGCAAACACAAAAAAACGGAGCATCGCTCCGTTTTCAATAAACAACAATTGGCTATTTAAGCTGCTTTCCTAAGCATTTTCATGGCTCCAATGAGAATTACTGCGCCTAGAATTGATACAAGCAAACTTGTTAGACTGAAGTTGGTATACGCAGTTGTGAGATCTGCATTACCTTTTGTCAATAGTGTGACAATGAATCCACCGATCAAGGCGCCAACCATACCGATGATGATGTTCGCAAGTGGACCTTGCTCCGCATCGGTTTTCATGATTAAGCTTGCAACCCAGCCGGCAAGACCGCCAACTATAATCCAGACTAAGAAATTTATCATATATTGTTCCTCCTTTTACTTTCTTTAATTATTTTATGTAATGTATGTATATATTAGGTTAAGAGCGACGCCGGTAATACCGGCACGATGACGAGCATCTATTCTGAATAAATCAGAAATGTAAATTTTGACACATACGAATACACTATTTAATTTTTTTGCTATAGCTTGATTCCTTAAGGAATTATGATAATGTAGTGATTGCTAGTTACACTATAGAGTTTTCGCCCGAATTCCCGTTACGTTTACCTTGAGCAGGAAAAAGAAACCTGCGATGAAGAGAAATGCAAGCGACAAGATCGCAACCCTGAAGTTATTGGTCAACTGCAGCGAAAGTCCGAAGACGAGCGGCCCTATCCAGCTGGTTCCTTTGTCGCTTATTTCATAGAAGGAAAAGTATTCTGCCTCTTTTCCCGCGGGGATCAGCCTTGAAAACAACGATCTGCTTAAGGCCTGCGTTCCCCCAAGCACGAGGCCGATCAAAATAGCGAGTACGAAGAATTGGTTTTGGGTATGAAGCAGGCCGTATGCGTATAGTATTGCTGCGATCCATACAACTAATGAGGCAAGGATGGTTGTTTTCGCGCCATACCGACGAGCGAGTTTTCTAAAAATCAACGTACCCGCAAACGCGACGAACTGCACCAGCAGAATCGTTTTCGTTAAGGTATCGATCGGCAGCTTTAGTTCCTCCTGACCGAATTGCGAGGATAGCGTTATCACCGTTTGCACGCCGTCGTTGAACAAAAGAAATGCGACCAAGAACATGAGGGTATTGGGCTGCGACCGCATTTCCTGAATCGTAGCCTTTAAACCGCTCAACTCCTCTTTCAGCGAAAAATGAGCTCGCTGACTGTCTCGTCCGACATTCGGAAGCCAGACAGCAGTAAAGATCGTAAAAATAGCCCACCAGACGCCTGCCGACGCGAGCGATATCCGGACGGCTTGGCCCTTCGTGATTCCCAATGTCGCGCTCGATGAGAACAATACCAAATTGAGCAGCAGCAGGAGGCCTCCCCCTAAATAGCCGAATGCCCAGCCGATTGATGAAACTTTATCGCGATCATTCTCATCGGAGATTTTATTCAGATACGAGTTGTAAAGCACGATCGATGCTCCAAAGGCGACATTAGCGATGATAAACAGCAAACCACCATACATATAGAGCGCTCCTGTCACTCCATAGAGTAATGTCGATGCAAGAGCTCCGATATACGCGCATATGAGGAAAAGCCGTTTCTTATGTCCGAAAAAGTCGGCTGCAGCCCCGATGAAGGGGAATACCAATATTTGCAGAACGACCGAAATTGTCACCAGAAACGGGAAATATGCAGATGCCTGAACCGGCATTCCGAGCACCGAAATGCGCCCGCTGCCGTCTGCGGCGAATCGCGCGATTTGAGTAATGTACGGGCCGAAGAAGACAGTTACGATCGTCGTCGAGAATGCGGAATTTGCCCAGTCATACAGATACCAACCTAAACGCGCCTTATTTGCCATGATCTGATCATAGCACGCTACCGAACGCTCCTAAATACGTTCGATAAGTTTGATGCTCCCATCGGCATCAAGAGACATATCGACCTGCGTAATCCGATCGAGCTTAACGATATGGTCCACGATGATGGTGATTACGTTATTGTCTCGAGATCGTTCGTACAGCAGTTTCAAGACCTCGCTTCGTAAACCGTAGGTCTCATCCTCGTAAATTCTCGAAAGAATTTCGTCGATTATCAGGACATGAAAATCGGAGTGATCGAATTCGCACACCGAAGTGCATATCTGCATTAATCCCCGTTCACCGTCCGAGTATTTTTCTTTAGGGTTCTTGAGCGTCGCCTCCATAAACTCCCTGATGAGCGGAAAATCAGCGAAACATTCCAAAGTGCTGCCTGGAATCTCGGGTATCTGCGAGTGCTTGCTTATGTACCGCACGACTTTACGATGATCATTGAGCGATCTCGCGAATTCGAAAAGCGGTTTACCCATCAAAGCCGCTTCACCAGCGCACGGCTCAACTAATTCTTCCCCGGGAAAACTTAAAGATTCAAGAAACGTCGATTTTCCGACTCCGTTCTTGCCGTTAATTTGATACAGGCCGGGGACAAATTCGAAATTGATGGCTCGTTTTGTTTCCATTCCGTTAGTTCGAACCATCGGGACATAGTTGCGAAGCACCAACGATTTATTCTTACCGCTTTTCAACAACGTCGCTTCGCTCGGTTTCGTTAACGAGCACACTTCGCGGTACCCTTCGTCGTTAACGACAAAACGCCGCGTCACTTCGCGAAGGTTGGCGGTTACCGAGAGCAAAGCCCTTTTGGTAATCGTGAATTCCAATATCTTATTTACCAACGACCAACCGAACGAGGTAAGCCCCAGCAGAATAGCAATTTGCGGAATGAGATCGGCTAATTTGAAGACACCGAAAAAAATGATGCAAAGCGGTAAAACTACGCTGTTGACTTGATTGTATGCCAAGGGAAAATGAATGCGTCGCAAGTAGTCTCTGCGCGTCGGTTCCTTGTCCTGCACGAACTGCTCGCGGACTTTCAGAGAAGCGTTATTGTACAGGTAACCCGAGATCCCCATCGTTACGAGCACGAGAACCGTCAAAATGATCGTCGCCGCCTTACCTTCAGAATGGGTTTGCGTCAGGAGCGTAGAGGCAAGTACGATATACAAATCGATCAAGTTGTTGAAAATTTGGGCGACATCGTAGCCATACGAGCGGTAGTTGGCGTACAGCTCGTTCATCGCATAGTTAGCGTCCTTGCCGAGATACGGGCGGAACTCGTGCATAAACGTATTTATTTTGCCGAGCGTAAGTTTTTGGAACGGCACGCTTACGTGGCCGTTGAGAATCACGCTCACGACTACGCGAAGCAGGAAAAGCAAAATCACTGCGGTTCCCAGCGCTTCAAACGGCTTGGCATGATCATAGAAGTTTGAAGCATATACGATACAGAAAACCATCAATTGAGCCGCCAGAAACTCTAAACCGGTGTACCACCAGATACCGCGGTACATAGCTCGAACTGTTTCTTCTATCGTCGGGATATCGATCGAGTCGGAAAAATGCAGGAGCTCCAAAATTTCCTTCGGGGTGATATAAACATTCGCAAATAAATTCTTAGCTCTAACCCTCACATGCATATAGCAGCATTATATACCCAATAATTACATTATCTATCATTTACAAATTAATCCGATGCTACTATAAGAGGCGTATGACGAATCCTCAAATACCGAACAATCCAGGCAAATCAGACGATCCAGTGCCGTGGCTCCCTTTTTTCCTAAGAACCGATAATTTCACCGGGCGTGTAACGTTATCCGCGATCGTGGCAGCGCTCGTTTTAATTGTTGCACGTGAGGCAACGTATAATGCACCTCCTGCAGTAATCCCCCCGACCCGAATAATTGCTACGCAGTTCCCTACCCTTGCCAATTGGGGAACTCCTACCGTAACCGTTACGTGGCCAGCACAATTGCCTGCCGGAAACCAATACACCGCGTCAGAGAAAGCGACACACTTTGCCGGTGAGACGCAAACATCGACCATTATCGCATCGCCGGACGTATCGCCCAGATCTAACTAAAGCGCAGCATACAGATCAATCATATACCCGTCCGGATCCGCAACTATCGCGTAGCGCTGCCCCCAGAACGCATCCCAGGGCTGCTTAATGACTGTCTCCCCCGCTTCGTGAAGACGTTTTACGATCTCGTCGATCTCGCTGGGGGAATCGAACTCGAGCGCGAACGTCGAGTGGGTCGCAGGCACCGGCTCATTCTCGATAAGGCCTTTCACCAATTCGTAGGTATCTATCATCAGGCGAACCGATCCTTCAGTCGGCAATGGTTCCAGGTGCTGCTCGTTATCCGAGAATTCTGGGAACTTGAATCCGAGAAGTTCATAGAATGTAACCGTTCGTTTGAGATCTTTTGAAGTAATGCCTACTGCGTTGAGTTTCATACCACAAGTATAGTAAATGCCCGGTATCGGGTATACTGCCGTATATGAAAATAACCAAATCATCAGAGTTGCCTTGGGTTGGAGTTTCCCATAACCCCGAAATAAAAAAGCAAGTATTCCTTGAGAGGAACGAAGTTCCCAAAGTCATGACCTTCGGACAAGCGGTGTTCAAGCCGGGCGATGAGGTTGAGCTCCAAACGCACGAAACCATGTACGAAGTATTCTACATACTATCCGGCAAGGCGATTTTCTTTATCGAAGGGACAGAGTACACAGTAGAGCCAGGCGATATGATTATGATTGCCGCGGGAGAAGATCATTACCAGAAGAACCCGTTCGATGAAGATGTCACTTGGGTTTATTTTGGCGTTGCGACCGACTAGCTTTCCGCTTAGCCTCTTGTTCGTCCAGGATGCTCAGGTACTTCTTCAAGTAGGCTTCGACAGGTACCTTCGCGATTGCCTCGCCGACGACTTCCAGCGGCAGGTCATCGATTTTCTTGAATCGTACACATGACTTACCCATATCGAGTTTTTTCCCGGTCGACTTATACGCGGCGACAAACCACTCTTCGATTGATTTCTCGAAGTAGATACCCATAAGGTAGACCGCCATATAGTTTTTCTGTGATGCGAGCGACGCGTACATCAACGGTTTCGACGGATCGCAGTGGTAGCCTTGCGGAAACAGGCTGAACGGTACTACGTAGCAAATCATGCCGTAGAGTATAGTTTCTTCGTACCCCTTCGGAAGACTTTTTAAAATAGTCTCTCGAACCTTCTCCAGCTGTTCCCTTCGTTCTTCGGGAAGTTCCGCCAAGTAATCTTCAACGGTTTGTGCTCTTGATTGCATACTCTATTATAAACTATGAAAACATTTCCGGTATTCGACGGACATAACGACAGCATTACGAAAATCCTGATCGAAGGCGATCGCGATTTTCTTACCAGAAGCCAAGCGGGTCACATCGACTTGCCCCGAATGCATGACGGCGCTATGGTTGGCGGCTTTTTCGCGATCTTCGCACCGGCTGAATCCGAACGAGAGCGTCAAAACGATTATGGCTTTCACATAAACAATTTCGGGTATCATATCGATCTGCCCAAGCCGGTAGGTTTCGAGTATGCTTCCCGTTTCGTCAATGACACCCTTTCGTTGATCGAAAAAACTGTCGCCTCGAGTGACGGTAAACTAGCGGTCGTGCGCCATGCCAACGAAATACATTCCAATATGGAACGTAACGCGGTCTCTCTGCTGCTTGCGTTGGAGGGAGCGGAAGCTATAAGCGGGAGTCTTGATGAGCTTCAAACATATTACGATAGCGGAATCAGGTCGATCGGACCATTTTGGAGCAGGCCGAATATATTCGGAACCGGTGTACAATTTAAATTTCCTTCTACACCCGATATCGGCGAAGGTCTCACCGATCGTGGTTTCGAACTGGTGCGAGCTTGCAACCGGCTGGGAATAATCGTGGACTGCGCGCATGCTAACCTCAAGGGCTTTTGGGACATCGCCAGGACGACAACAAAGCCGATCGTCGTAACGCATGCCGATGTCCATGCAATTTGCCCTTCAAGCCGCAACGTGACAGATGACCAGATAAAAGCTGTCGCCGAGTCTAACGGAGTTATCGGAATAAATTTCGAGCCGATCACAGTCTTGCATGACGGTTTTCATTTGAAAGACGAACCATTCGAAAAGACGCTCGCCGACCTCGAAAAGATGCCTATTGCCCGTATCGTGGACCATATCAGGTATATCGCGGAGCTGGTAGGAGTCGAGTATGTATCCTTCGGTTCAGACTTCGACGGAGCAATGATGCCTCAGGATTTGAAAGACGTTTCCTACATGCAAAACCTTATCGCTGCGCTTGCTGAATCGGGGTTTAGCGAACACGAAATAGAGTTGATTGCCTGGAAAAATTGGGTTAGAGTGATTGAGTTGTCGATTACGTGACACTGATCATAGAGACAAATACACACTGAGTTATAATAAACTATGGGAGATCCACAAAACGAAAATCACGAAGAGTACAAAAACGTGAAAGGAGAAGATCTGCTCTCCAAAATCAAGGAAATTATTAACGAAGGCAATGTACGCCGAATAATCATTAAAGACCGCGACGGAAAAGTTATCGTCGAGTTTCCCCTTACTATCGGTGTCGTCGGGGTTGTACTCGCACCGGTATTTGTTGCGGTTGGAGCACTCGCAGCCTTGATCACCGAATGCAATATCGTAGTTGAGAGAAGAGCTTAACCTCCTATCCACGAAAACACATTGAGCTTGGAGATGGGCATTTTTCCCTTCTCTGCTCGATGCGCATTTCGGATATCCATCAATGCCGAAGCCCCGAAACCGAGGCTGCCGATGAGGGATAGTGCGGGTCCACCTGCCCCGTAGAGCGCCGCAAACAAAAGAGAAATCATTCCATTCCGCTTTGCCTGCCGTATAAATTCGGGGCTACGTCCTTCTGGACTCATATTCTTTGCCATATTCGCCAAGGTTAGTCGTTCATCATAACAAGGAGCTCGTTGATTAGTCCTTCAACCGAAAAATACAAGGCTGTCGCACAGCGATTATATTCTTCCGAGTTCAACAAGATCGTCAAGTACACAGTCAACGACCAAAAGGTGCTCGAGGTATCTCGGATTCATTTGGCCTGCAAACGTTTCGCGTACAAACGCAATATCTTCTTTGAATCCTGCAGCTATCGCCGGAACGTCAATTCCCTTCATAACAAGGCGAACAGTTTTCAATTCCTGCAGTTCATTCTCTGAGAGCTCCTCACTATTACCATGGTGAGCTCTTGTCAGACCTATTCGCAACCAATCGGATTCGGTGAGGTTATACTTAACGATCTCATCGATATCTTCAAGCACAGCTTCACCGCACTCCGATAACAAGTTATGCCCCGTTTGAAGCTCGAGGTGGTTTAACCTATTAAGCAACGGATCACCATCCCGTAACCCTGCTCCAAACGCGCCCAGCATAAAGTAATACGATTTATTTGGAGTGCCGTAAAATAGTTTAATCCCGTCCATAAACCGCAATACCGATGTATCGACCGTAGCGGGATCTGTATGGGTTTGCGCGCTCAAAACGATTTGTCGGTATGCCTTATCTGGCCAAGCGGCGTATCCTGGACGTTGTGTGTTCAATAATGACCGAAGCGGATCGCTTTCTCTTGAAGTGTTGTAGTTGAAAAAACCAAAACCGTAATCTCTACATATCTCATCAGGCCGTTCGGTAACGCTCCTCATCTCGGCCGTGACACCGTTACCATCATCCCGGTGCTCAATGCCAAGAAAATACGTAGCATTAGGCCCCCGACGTTGGTACGTCCCGGGAAGATACAGCATCCGCTCAAACAAAGTAACCTGCAATGCGCTCATAACAGATTATCACACCTCCCCCTAAGCCCCTAAAACATACCTCAAAAAAATATATTCATTAAAAAACGTATACCCAGGACACTCACCAATCCAACCTTCATAATAAAAAATTCGAAAAGCAGGCGTCAAAGACGCCGCCCTTAAATTAATATTAAGGAGATAGAGGGAAGACGCCTACAGGCGTCGACACCGTGTATAAAATCCATGGTAACGAGATCACAGTCGTAAAGAACTATGCAAAGTGTTGAGATAATCGTGGATAAAAAACGGTGAATCCGTCAGGATTCACCTTACATGTCAAAAGTCCCACGTGTGGGATTTTTGACATGTAATGGCGGAGAGAGAGGGATTCGTTCCACTTCATCCCAACTCTCTCCTTCAGCACACAAA
>CAZVIJ010000046.1:0-14311 GCA_964626735.1 uncultured Candidatus Saccharibacteria bacterium | reverse complement strand
GCCTACGAAGCGGATAACATACGGCAGGGTCACATGGGAATAGGTGGTTTCTTCCCTTCAATGCTTGCAAATGCCCTAGAAGAGACCGTTACGAACGATCTTCCGGAATTCATGCGCTAATCCGATCAATAGATCTCGTAGTAGGCGAGCGGCTCGTAATAGCCGCCTTCGTATTCGTTTTCCTCAAGGTAGGACGCTGCGGTCTCTTCGTCGAATTGGCTTGGATGTGATGCGATCGCCTGCTTTTTTACCTCGGCGAATTCCTTTATGTCGAAATACATCACCGAAGCGGTATTGTACGAATCCGAAACGAGCAGCTTCTTTACGATTGCGGGCTCTAAACCTTCGTCGAAATGGGCAGGGAAGAATCCGCGATCTCTTGAGTACGGGTATACGCCATCGAAGACGCACGCTCCCACATACCGATGATCCCTATGGTTTACCCAATGAGAGCTCTCGCTGTAGGAAATCAACGTGTCTTGGGGGTTGTGGGTTATAACGATGTCGGGCTGAAATTGCCGTATGTGGAACACCACATTTTCGATGTTTTCGAGATTATGCTCGAATTCGCCGTCGGGAATATGGAGCAAGTATACGTTCTCGTCCGGGATGCCAAGCGCTTTAGCGCCTTGGGCCGTTTCTTTCTCCCTCGCTGCCGCCAGTTCTGCTGGCGTTATGTCGGTACGCCCCTTGAAACCCTTGCTGCCGTCGGTGCAGACGACGAGCCGTACGTCCTTGCCGTCTCGGATGGCTCTGGCCAAGAGTCCCCCGCAGACGATCTCAGCGTCGTCGGGATGGGCCATGACGACGAGTATTTTCTGTATGCTTTCGAAAACTGTTGCATAGGAATCTTTCATACCGCCATTATAATAGAACCCTTTTTTAATTCCACATATTGTATATGATGAAATTAATTCTAACCGGAGCTTACCTTTGATGCGCGAAACCCCATATGAAAACTGTCACTAAACCGAGAGTTGATACGAAAACTGCAGTCCGGTCACGAGAGAGCAAAGAAAGGGACGAATGCCTCTATAAGCAAGTGATCGATGCATCGCCCGACGCCATTTTGCTTACCGACACGAAAGGAATTATCGTATATGCGAACGTGAAAGCTGCACGCCTTTACGGATTCGCCACGAAGGAGCAGATGGTTCGGTATGATTCCAAAAAATTCTTGGACGATGGAAATATCGTCAAGGCCAGGATCAATCATGAAAATATGATTAAGTCCGGCCAAGACGGGATTTATGAGTTCCAAATACGAACCAAGGATCGGCGCCAGTTTATCGGAGAGCTCAAAACGACAATCCTAAAAGACCGTAAAGGTAACCCCGAGTATGTCCTAACCCTCGTTAGGGATGTAACCGGCGAGCGTCAAGTGGAGCAGCGGATTATCGACGCGCAAAACCGGTACAAGTCTATCTTCGACAGCAATCCATTCGCCATGTGGATTTACGATCTCGAGACGTTACGGTTTGTGGAAGTAAACGATGCCTCGATCCAGCAATACGGATATACCAGGGACGACTTCATGAAGATGAAGGTAACCGATATTTGCCTTCCCGAGCAGAAGGATGTCATTCTGGATAAAATAGAGGGATTCAAAGGCCCAAAGAATACGGGGCTATTTACCGGCATGTGGACGCATATACGGAAAGACGGTTCCTTCATCGATGTCCAAATTACTTCATACCGGCTCAATCTGGAAAACAAAAACTTGCGCCTCGTCATCTCGGTCGACATCGGGGATAAGAAGAAGGTCGAAGAACAAAATATCTTTCAGGCGCTTCTGCTCGATATGGTCGAGCAGTCTATCATCGCAACCGACGTTTCCGGAAACATCACCTATTGGAATAAGTATGCCGAAAAGCTATACGGCTGGAGCTCCCATGAAGTCGTCGGGAAGTACATCATGGATGTACTGATGAGGCCTGAGTATCGCGATATGGCTAAAAAGGGGTTCGAATACATCATCGCGACAGGCCAGGGGGATACCCGCGAGATGTCGATTCTTAAAAAGGATGGGACTGATGCCTTGGTACTGAAGACAATCTCCCCGGTATTTGGTGAAGACAAATCGATTATCGGAGCGGTCGGTATTTCGATCGATATCTCGGAACGAAAGCAGATAGAAAACGAGCTTCGCAATACGTATCAAACGCTTGCTGCTCTTATCGAATCGTCGCCGGTTGCTGTAATCGCGCTCGATATGCGCCGGGAAGTTACGATGTGGAATCCGGCTGCTGAACGCATTTTCGGATGGATGTTCGATGAGGTCGTTGGTAAGCAAGACCCGACGATACCATCAGAAGATTGGGACGGCTCGGAATACGTATTGGCGCATCTCGGCGAAACTGAGTCTATCACGGATCTTGAGTCAACCCGTGTGCGAAAAGACGGAAGCATGGTAAACGTAAGCATTTCCTCATCGCAACTCTTAAGCGAGAACGGAGAGGTTACCGGAACGATATTCCTGATGACCGATATCACGGCTCGCAAAAACTCGGAACTTGCGCTGCAGGAGAGCGAGCATCGGTACCGGTTCCTCGCAGAGGCTATTCCGCAGATTGTATGGACAGCAAATCCCGATGGCCACATCGATTACTACAATCAACGATGGTTCGAGTATTCCGGACTTGATGAGGAAGAATCGTATTGGGGAGGTTCCTGGCGTACTGCTTTACATCCCGAAGATTTGCCGAAGACAATCAAGCAGTGGAACAAATGCGTTCGAACCGGTGGAATCTTCCAAATCGAAGCCAGGTTCAAGAGAGAGTCGGATAACACGTATCGCTGGCATTTAGGGAAAGGCATACCGCTCGTCGACGAAAACGGCAGGGTTCTTAAATGGTTCGGAACGTTCACCGATATCGAGGATCAGAAACAGGCACAGCAGCAGGTCCAGCAATCGCTCGTCGAGAAAGAAATTCTTCTTAAGGAAATACACCATAGGGTCAAGAACAATTTACAGATTATTTCATCTCTTCTGAGCTTGCAAACGAGAGGCCTCAAGGATAATTCGGCGCTCGAGCTTTTCAAGGATAGCCAAAATAGAGTCCGGTCAATGGCACTGATCCATGAGAAACTGTATCAGTCGGCAGATCTCAGCGAGATAGATTTCGGCAGCTACATTCGTAATCTCGCCATGCACCTTTTCAGGTCGTATGGCGTTCGAGCGGAGAAGGTAAAGTTCCACTTGGATGTTTCGAAAGTATATCTCGGACTTGATCATGGCGTTTCATGCGGGTTGATCATACACGAACTTCTGTCGAACGCTCTCAAGTACGCCTTCCCGGATGGAAAGGAAGGAACGGTTGAGGTAATAATGAAAAAGGCGGAAAACGATACGATTACGTTAACTATTCGCGACAACGGTATCGGACTTCCTGAAGGAGTGGATATCTGGAAATTAGATTCGCTCGGGTTGCAGCTGGTTAAAACGCTCATCGAACAGATAGGGGGCGAAATCCGCGTCAATACGACAAATGGTACTTGCTTTGAGATTGTGTTTACGACGTCAAAGTAGTATAAGTTGTGTTATCTATGCTTGGAGCCCGCGTACTCATCGTCGAAGATGAGAACATTGTTGCCATGGATATCGAGGTCCGACTGAGGGGCTTGGGCTATGAAGTCGCGGGAACAGTACCCAGCGGCGAAGAAGCGATCGAATTCGTGCGAGATTCTCCTCCCGACCTGATCCTTATGGATATCATGCTTAAGGGAAAGGTTGATGGAGTCGAGGCGACGAGCCAAATACGCAAAATTTCGAATATTCCGGTCATCTTCATTACCGCTTACTCTGATGAAGCAACATTAAACCGCGCGAAAGTCACCGAGCCGTTCGGTTATCTTTTAAAGCCGTTCGAAGAGCGAGAGCTTCATATCACTATCGAGATCGCCCTCTATCGCCACAAAATCGAAACACAGCTCAAAGACCACGAGCAATGGCTGCAAACTATTCTCCAGAGTATCGGTGACGGTATCATCGCTACCGACAGGGATCGGAAAATTAAATTCATGAATCCGGTGGCGGAGGTATTTTACGGCTCCTCCAATAAAGAAAATTTCGGCAAGCGTTTCGATCGGGTAATAAAATTCACCAAGAGCAGGACATCAGGATCATTCAAACCCCTCGACGATTTGGAAATCCGGGAGAAGGTGAGCGGGGAAGGTTATTTGGTTCCCAAGGGACATAAGCCGTTTCCTATCGAATTCGTTGCATCGCGGATTCTCGATGAGCTTGGAGCTATTGTCGGTTATGTAATGGTGTTTCGTGATATATCCGAACGAAAGAAGTCTCAAAGGGCAATCATCTTGAGCGAGAAAAGATACCGTACACTTTTTGAGAGCAACCCTCACGCAATGTTTGTCGTAGACGATGAATGTAAGTTCCTCGCCATTAACGCTGCCGCGTTCAGCTCCTACGGCTATACGGGCGAAGAGTTTTTGCAGATGGGATTTGAGAATCTGTTTGAGCATGCCCTAGCGGAGGGCGATGATTATTTTTCGGGTATTCACCAACACCATTCCAAGGAAAGGAAGGTTATCGATGTCGAGGTTCGTTCACAGGCAATACGCTGGAACGGGAAACCCGCCCGATTGGTATTTGTCGACGATATTACCGAGCGAGTTAAGGCACAAAGAAATCTCGTGGAAAGCGAAGAGCGATACCGCAACTTGGTCGACTATTCTCCCGACGGTATCGCCATTCATGTCGATGGGGAATTGACGTTCGCGAATCAAGCGCTTGCTACTATACTTGGCGCACATGATCTTTCTGAAATTTTGGGAAGAAAAGTTCTCGACTTCGTTCATCCCGATTTTCGCCAGAAAGTGATCGAGCGGGTAAAGAATTTAACCGTAGACGGATTACCGGTGCCAAACCTTGAAGAGAAATTCGTTCGACTTGACGGAACTACGATTTCGGTTGAAGTGACGGGAATGCCGTTCATGGAGGGAAGCCGAAGGGCGGTACAGCTTGTCATACGGGACGTCTCCGATCGGGTAAAAGCCGAACGCGAGCTTAAGCACAGCGAAATTCGATACCGGTCGCTTTTCGAGAATAGCCCATTGCCCATGTGGGTATACGATGTCGAATCGCTTAAGTTTCTCGCTGTAAATGACGCCGCTGTCGACATGTATGGGTATACCAAGGAGGAGTTCCTTTCCATGACGATCATGGAGATTCGCTCTAAGCGCGAACGGGAGCGGCTTTTGAACGTTATCGAAGAGCACCATAAGACTTCCTCGATTGACGGCGGAACCTGGAAGCATAAACGTAAGGACGGATCAACCGTTTTTGTCGAAGTATCTACACACGCGCTGATTTGGGATCGCCACAACGGACGCATGGTTCTCGTCAATGACGTAACGCAAAGGCTTAAAGCAGAGCGCGAGCTTAAGAAAAGCGAAGAGCGGTTCAGGTCGATTATCGAGGATGGCAGCGATGCGATTGTTCTTGTCGATAAGAAAGCAAAAATCTTATACGCGGCACCTTCGCTGCCTCGGGTTACCGGCTATGACGTTTCAGATGTGATCGGCAAGAATGTTGCTTCCCTAATTCACCCTGGCGATTACGAATATATTCGCGCTCGATTCCTGAAATTAACGAGCGGGCCTCGAGAAGTTATGAGCAGCGAGTTTCGGCTTTTGAATAAATACGGAGAATGGCGCTGGTACGAGGGCACGGCAAAAAATCTCCTTTCGTCGTCGCACGTGAATGCCGTCGTCCTGAATTTCAGGGATATTACCGAGCGAAAGACGAACGAAGAGCAGATACGAAGGCTCGCATTTTACGATCAACTTACCGGGTTGCCGAACCGGACGCTTTTGTACGACCGGCTATCGCAGTCGATGCGGCAGTCGAATACCACGGGCTGGAAAGTTGGCGTTATCTTCATCGACCTGGACCGGTTCAAGAACATCAATGACTCGTTAGGCCATCATATGGGGGATAAAGTTCTCCAGGCGGTCGGCAAGCGGTTTTCCGAAAGCGTGCGCAATACCGATACGGTAAGCCATACGGGTGGGGACGAGTTCATCATCATTTTACCCGACTTGGTAAATGTGCAGGATATCATCATGGTTGTCGAGAAGCTTATGCTGAACATGTCGATGCCGTACAACATCGACAACCGCGAGCTTTTCATTACCGCAAGCCTGGGTATCAGCATCTACCCGAATGACAGCGATGACATGAATAGGCTTATCATGTATGCGGATGCGGCCATGTATACCGCTAAGCAGCGGGGAGGCAACGGCTATCAGTTCTACACGACCGATATGAATGAGAAGGCATTGGAATGGCTTGAAGTTGAAAACGGACTGCGACAGGCGCTGAATGCCGACCAGCTCAAACTGTACTTTCAGCCTAAACTCAACCTCAAACAAAATGTCATTACCGGCGCTGAGACATTGACTCGCTGGTTCCATCCGGAGAAGGGATATATTTCTCCGCTCGTCTTTATACCTGCAGCTGAGGAAGGCGGCTTTATCGACGTTTTAGGAAAGTGGAGCTTGTTGGTCGCTTGCAAAAAATTCAAGGAACTACAGAAGAAAGGCGTTAAGAACCTCAGGGTTGCGGTGAACGTTTCGGCAATCGAATTTCGAAAGAATTATGTAGAAACCGTTAAAGAAGCACTTAGTGAAGCGAAGCTGAATCCGAGATATCTCGAGCTAGAAATAACCGAAACGGAAATGATGCTGCTCGATTCAGAATTGGTTGGGATGCTGAATGAGCTGAAGTCGTTGGGGATTAGGATCACGATCGATGATTTCGGTACCGGGTACTCTTCATTGAGCCGGCTACGCTCGCTTCCTATCGATGCCTTGAAAATTGACCAGTACTTTATTGAAAAGATACCCCATGACGCTAACACCGTTGCGATCGTAAAAGCTATCTTGGCTCTCGCTCAGAGCCTCAAACTGAAGACGGTTGCCGAAGGGGTAGAGACCCAAAGTCAGGTCGACTTCTTGAGGAAGAACGGTTGCGACGAGATTCAAGGGTATATTATCAGCAAACCGGTAAGTGCCGATGAATTCGACGGCGTACTCGGCAATAAGCTTTAGCTCAGGAAACTACCAAATGCTCATGTAATGCTTGAACCTGATAGCATCTATCATACGTTATAGTGTATAATCTGTATCAGATCAGCGGTACTATATCGATGCTCCACGATGATGTTTAAGCTCTTAAAAAGATTTCTCAATATCAGCGCCGTAACCCTTATCGGGCTCGTCGCCGTTGGATTGAGAACTCCCGTCGAGGCGGCCTTGGGGAATGGCCCGAATACGAGCATGTGGGTGACAGACGGGGATGTCTATACAACCGCCAAAGGAGCCGACGGTACGATTTACCTAGGTGGCAATTTCCACTATATCGGTCCGTATAAGGGGGCGGGGGTACCGGTTAGCAAGACTACCGGAACTCCGTTTACCTCATACCCGAATTTCGGAAATAGGATCAACGTCGTGGTGCCCGACGGTTCGAACGGATGGTTTGTCGGAGGCAGCTTTAAGACTGTCGGCACAACATCACGAAACGGCATCGCCCATATTCTTGCAAACGGAACGCTCGATACCTCCTGGAATGCCCGGCTTAACGCGAATGCCGAAGTGAATTCCATTTTGGTTACCGGTTCTACCATGTTCGTTGCGGGAGATTTTTACGAAGTTGGGACCAATAAACTTCCCCGCAAAGATATCGTACAGCTTACCGTAGCAACAGCAGCTCCTACTGCATGGGATGCAGGCGATACCGGCTGTTGGATCAATTCGATGGCTATCGTGGGTTCCAGCCTTGTCGTTGGCGGCTGCTTTACTTCCATAGGGGGACAAGCGCGAAACAACTTGGCGGCCCTTGACCTCGGGACGGGATCAGTTACTTCCTTGAACGTCAGCGTTAACGCCCAGGTTTATACAGTAATGTCGGTGGGGCAAACGTTGTATTTCGGCGGTTCTTTCAGTAGCGTCAATGGCGTTTCCAGAAGCAGAATCGCATCGGTCGACATGTCGACAGGCGATTTAACCTCATGGAATCCTAACGCAAACAGTACCGTTCTATCGTTGGCGTTCCACTCGGGGTCGAATACGGTGATCGCGTCGGGTTTCTTTACCACAATGGGAGGTCAGCCTCGGCTGATGATCGCGGGGATACATGCTTCAACGGCAGCGGTTACCGCTTTCAACCCGCAGCCGATTACCTACGGCTTTTACGCGATACGCTCGTTGTTTGTCGAGGGCAATACCATATACGCCGGTGGGCGCTTCACCAATATCGGCGGGCAGGCACGGAATAATGCAGCTGCTATAGACATCACCACCAGTACCGCAACCTCGTGGGATCCTAATGTCGGGCCTGAAGTGCGGTCCCTTGCGGTAAGCGGGTCGAACGTTTTCATCGGCGGAGATTTCACGAGCGTCGGGGGAGCCGCACGCAATATGGCTGCCGCTCTCGATCCGGTAACGGGACAGGCAACATCGTGGAATCCCCAAAATGGAGATGGAACGGTCCACGCGATAATTGCAACCGAATCGGTTGTGTACGTGGCAGGCGAATTTTCGAATATGGGAGGTCAATCGAGGGTAGGTATCGCAGCCCTCTCGAAAACGACCGGCAGCGCTACGGCTTGGAATCCGAGCGCAAACAATAGCGTATTGGCGATGGCTCTTCAGGGAAATACGCTTTATGTCGGTGGATACTTCTCGTCAATCGGAGGGCAGGGACGAAGCAGGATCGCTGCTCTCGATACCACGAAGAATACCGCGATGGCTACTACTTGGGCACCTGAGGCCGATAATTGGATAAACACAATGGTTCTCAAGGGAAATGTCCTGTATGTCGGTGGAAGCTTTACGAGTATCGGTGGCGTACCGCGTAACTACTTGGCGTCTCTTAAAACGAATGTGGCTACGAATAATGCTACCGATTGGGATCCGAGTGCCGATAACGAGGTCATGACCATCGCAATAAACGGTAATACCGTATACGCCGGCGGTTGGTTTACCATGATAGGCGGAGAGTTCAGGAATTACGCAGCAGCACTTGATATCTCGTCGACTGCAACGACGGTGCTCCAATGGGACCCCGATGCAGGGGATGTAGTGAATGCCCTTGCCATTGACGGCTCAACGGTCTTTGTCGGAGGAGAGTTCACGACGCTTCAAGGGAAACAGCGAAATTATTTGGGAGCCGTTGACGCTCTGACCGGAAACCCGCTTGATTGGAATCCCGATTCTGACTGGAAAGTCTTTTCGCTATTCGTGGATTCGGGATCGCTGTATGCAGGAGGTGACTTCAGCTCGTTCCAAAACGGCAATGTTTTCAGGCCGTATATCGCGCGATTCGATAGCGCAGACCAAACCTCTATCCAATTCGTCACACCGTCGGATTCTGGTGAGGAAGGGGCCAGGACTGTCTCTATACCGGTGACCCTCAACGCAATCAGCACGCTTGATGTGTCGGTGAATTACGCGGTTACCGCGGCTACGGCACAATCCGGTACCGATTACCGCCTTTCCGGAACGAAGCTTACCATCCCCGCGGGACAAAAAACAGGCGCGATTTCATTGGTTCTCCTCGAAGATTTCGTACACGAAAATAGCGAGTTCGTAACCGTTACGCTATCCAATCCCACGAACGCAACGATCGGGAACAATATTTCCTTTACCTACACGATCGTCGATAACGATACGGTAGGAATAGTCGTCAGCCAAACGGCCGGCAGCACGAATGTCGTCGAGAACGGCATCTCGGATACGTTCAGCTTGTCGCTAAGCTCTAAGCCAGCGTCGAATGTGACTATCACAATGCAATCGGATAACCAGCTTTCGCTTTCCGGCTCGTCCGCGGTATTCACCAACGCTAATTGGAATATTCCCCAATCGATAACGGTATATGCCGTCAACGACAATGTTATCGAGGGCAAGCATTCGGGCACCATTACATTCAATGCCCAAAGTACCGACAGCAATTACAACCTGCTTCCTATACAGCCGCTTATCGTCAGCATAACTGATAACGATACCGGAGGCATCGCAGTTTCTGAATCTGGAGGTTCGACCGACGTTTTCGAAGGCGGAGCGACAGACTCGTACCTCGTAACTCTCAGCGCTCAGCCGAAACAGGATGTCGAGATCGATATTACGCCCCAAGCTGAAGTTACGGTCAGTAAGTCGTTTATCGTTTTCACCCCCGATAACTGGAATAAGGCGCAATTAATAGTCGTGACCGCAATCGATAATTCCGCGACTGATGGATTGCGGGTCAGCAAAATTGTCCATACCTCCAAAAGCGAAGACCCGAATTTCGACAGTTTGACCTTGAATCCGGTTACCGTCAATGTTTTGGATAATGACGGATGTCTACAAGAGGCATCGATTGTCAACGGTAGTTTCGAGAATGCGGACTTGGCTCCCTGGGTTATCGACGGCAACCAGACCAAACCGGTTATTTCCACGAAATTCAATCACGGCGGAAAGAATTCCGTAATTCTCGGTACTGTTTCTGGTACAGTCGAACCGACAGGAAACAGCTCTCTGTATACGACGCTCGATGTACCAGCAAACGGCGCAGTGCTAACCTATTGGTACCGACCGTATTCTGACGATACGATCGAATACGACTGGATGGATGCTTACGTGGTCGATCTTAACGGAAACGTTATGACGACGATCATGCACGTCAACGAGAACTCCCGCATTTGGAACTTCAAGGCGTTTGACCTTAAGGCCTATGCCGGTAAGTCGATCAGGATAAAGTTCCTCGTACATCAAGACGGCTACGGGGACATAACGGGCATGTATTTGGACGATGTTAGGATGTACGAATCAAAAAATTGCGTCGACATAACGCCAACTCCTACTCCCGTCGATACTCCGACTCCGACGCCTACCGATACTCCCGAACCCTCTCCAAGTACGACGCCGGTCACAAAGCCTACTGTTACGCTTGTTCCCGAGACAAATCCTACACCGGTCATAACTATTGTCGATCCGGATACTGACGAACCTGATTCATTCATTCCAAGCCCGGTACCTACGACGCCGGCTGTTGCTTTGCATACGCCTGAAGTGCAAGGTGTGGAAACTCAGGCAACGCCGACACCCGCATTCAGGCATGCCTCGCTTCAAGCGATTCGCCCGACAAATGGGGAAGCATTGACGGACCGACAATATATCGAATTTTCCATAGTTTCGGGAAACGGTACGGTTAACATCAAAACCTTGGTAATTATGGTAAACGGCAAGAAATATACCGGCACCGATCCGCATGTGACGTTTGAGAAACATCAGGATCGCATGCTCGTTAAAGTCATCGACAGCTATCCGGGGAATGGAAAATCGCTGCTCGTCGTTCATGTCGAGGAAGAAGACGGTTATGCCATCGATATGGCGGTCGACTTTATTTTAATGACGCAAAGCTCTCTTCTCAATACGAAAGAGCCATTCGATCTTCCCCTGAAGGATGCGTTCGATGCGGTTCAAGGCCGGGTGGGAGAGAACGTTCCTCATGCGATCAGCGCACTGCTCTTACAATTCGGGATTATGGGGATACTGATCGTTCTCGGTCTCATAGGGCTCATGACGAATGCCCGATACCGGCTTTCGTTCAAACTTGTCGTCATTGCGTTAATCGCTATCAGCCTTATAGCATTGCTTAACTTTTTGTACGTACGTACAATGGCGTCGGGAGTCCTGTTCTTAGCGAGCATCGTCGCTATGCTCGTTATTCCAGGGATAAAAAGAATAACTCTTCCAACTCTCCTTTCGAGGGAATAGGCTTGTAATTTGATAGTCCTGCAGTATTATGTTGGATAAAGGTATTACTGGATTATGGATACGAAGTCTATAAAGCAAACAGTATGGATCAATGCATCGCCCCACGAGATTTTCGAGCTCCTTACCGACTCGGAGAAGCACTCGAGCTTAACCAAGAGCAAAGCCGAGATTGACCCTAAAGTAGGTGGGGCTTTTTCAGTATACGGGGGAGGCTTACATGGTACCTTTATCGAGATCGTGCCCGATAGAAAGCTCGTAATGAACTGGAGAGCTAATGAGGCATCATGGCCCTCAAATCATTTCTCGCGCGTTACGATGGATTTCTTTCCCGAACGGGGAGGCACCACCATCGAGTTCAATCAATCGGAGGTGCCCCTTTCTGCGTACGACCACATAGAAAAAGGTTGGGTTACCTACTACTGGGAACCGATCCGGAGGATGTTCCCGTCGTAAGACATGGGGGCAGTACGCTTAAAGGTCCTCGGAAATCCGTTGTTTGAGGTTTGAGCGTCCTGAGCAGAAGCCATTTCGAGAAATTGAATTCCCTCCAGCTTAATTGATCGCATGCGTTATTGTACGTACTTAAGAATTGGTTTATCTTGTAGGAAATCACGCCGCGCTGAACATCGGTGAGCTTGTCTGTCTTCAGCAATTCGTTTGCGATAAATAAGCCGTCGAAGCTTTCGATATCGTTTTCGGGAAGATCCTGGTAGAAGCTTTTGGCGTTTTGATCGGATTCCATAGAAGAGTAAAGATACGGATATCTGTTATCTATCGTATAGATTGGATCGTAAACGACTATTTTTCCTGTGTTTGCTCGATCGTAATTGATCTTGTTGATAATGTACTCGGTGGGGAGCATAACGTAGGTGCCAATAAAAAGGGCGATGAGAGACAATGCGACCCTGATCTTGTTATTGTAGCGTTTCCAAATGAGCCCCGAGAAAACCAAGAACGTAATGCACACAAGGACCGGTAGAAATGTATGGGCTAGGAATCGTTTGTTGGTCAGCCCGTATCCTTGCTCGTAGAGCGAAATACGTTGATTCGCCGAGTAGATGAGGAAAAGCGTATTGATGAGCAGCAATCCGCCGTTTGCCAACAAAGCCGTGTTAAGCCACTTAGCTAGTTTTTTCGTTGCCCTTGCCGGTTTCACCACGAAATAGATAATACTTAAGTTGATGAAGGAAACGATAATCAACTCCCAGAATCTCGTAACCGCTAGCTGTGAGTACGAATCGTAGCCTTTTTTAAAGAGAAGTTCACGAACATTCGAGAAGTCGTATTTTGTTTCCGCGAATACGAAGACGAGATAGAAGATATTCAAAAGTACCAACGTCATTACCGTCGCAGCAACCCAATATTTCCGCAATTCTTTCGATGCGACAATGTTCTTCGTCATCAGCTCGTTGCGAGACTTGTGTATTTCTTTCGCGAAATACATTTCGG
Organism: uncultured Candidatus Saccharibacteria bacterium; assembly: GCA_964626735.1. Lineage (GTDB taxonomy): Bacteria > Patescibacteriota > Dojkabacteria > JAOAGR01 > JAOAGR01 > CAZVIJ01. Next base: position 1,081 of record CAZVIJ010000046.1, on the reverse strand, counting down.
TGATGAGGTAGGGAGTCATGAATAACACGAACAAAACCCTGAGCCAGAAGTGTGACCAGAGATTGTCGAAGTTCAGGAGGTTGTGGGTCCACTGATAGAATGTCTCATTAGATGCTTGCAAGAGGAGCAGTACGATAAGGGAAACCGGAAGGCCCGTTACCAAAAAGAGGCCAACCACTTTCGCAGCGGTGATAATGCGCTTTTTCGCAGCCGATCCCTTTGACTCTGCCTGTACCTTATTGAGCAGGTCGAATATGAAAATGAAAATCCCCGCCACTTTTGCGGCTATGAAATAAACGGCACCCAAAAAGTATCGGTATATTAAACATGATTAAAAATCATCTGAAACCAGGTTCATGGTTATAAGGGGGAGAAGGACAATGGCAAGGAAGGCATTGAGAAAGTGGGATTTCGTATTCAGTACGAAGCTGAGCGCTACGAAACAGTACGTTATCAGGAGGCTTACCGTTAGAATATTGAAGTTCAATTTTTTGAAGACGGTTTTCAAGGTATACAGGTTGCCTGCCATTAGAACGAGGAGCCATACCGTAAATCCCAATGACGGCTCGTACTTTGTCGGCAGCAAAAGGATTGACCCTACTATTGATACAGCAATCGCGAAATTGAGCGTCTTGTACACGTAGGCGGATTTGAGTTGATGTTCGTCTGTTTCCATTTTCTTTGTCAATATATGTTAATGGGGGGACAAAGAAAAAAGCCTGCGTTAAGCAGGCTTCGGGGAATAAAAAACTATTAGAGGCTTACCAATTCGCTTGTGGTAACCTTGAGGCTTGGCCCCATGGTTGTCTTAATGTAGATGGTATTAACATCGTTAAGCAAACCAGGAGTATTTTCCTTAATGTTAGCCATAAGAGCCTTGATGTTCTCGATAGCCTTCTCAGGGCCTTGAGATACTTTTCCGACGACGGTATTCATAACTCCAGACTTGTCTTCCTTGAAGTTCTTCTTACCGGCCTTGAACTCAGCGACTGCAGCCTCGACATCGGTGACAACCGTTCCCGTCTTGGGATTCGGCATCAAACCTTTCGTACCCAAAATTTTCGCGATTTTACCCAGATTT
>CAZVIJ010000045.1:8668-14680 GCA_964626735.1 uncultured Candidatus Saccharibacteria bacterium | reverse complement strand
GATCGTCAACGACAGCGTTGCGGAGTCGAGCGAAACGATTGTCGTGACGATATCCAATCCAACCAATGCTACATTGGGCGCCAACACGAGTCACACCTATACGATTACCGATAACGATACCGCAGGAGTTACCGTAACCCAAAGCGGAGGTACTACGACTGCGACCGAAGGTGGAGCGGGAGATACCTATACCGTCGTTTTGACAAGCCAGCCTACCTCGAATGTGACGATTACCGTTACGCCGGACGGCCAAGTTACTCGATCGCCATCTACGTTGACCTTCACCTCGGGAAATTGGAGCTCGCCGCAAACGGTAACGGTCGGAGCAGTCGATGATGCATTGGTTGAGGGCAGCCATACCGGAACAATAACGCATACGGCGGCAAGTTCCGATACGAATTACAACGGCATAAGCGTCGGAAGCGTCACGGTCACTATTGCCGATAACGATTCTCCCGGCGTAACCATCACTCAAACCGGAGGGACGACGACCGCAACCGAAGGCGGAGCGGGGGATACGTATACCGTCGTACTGAATACCGCTCCGTCCGCAACCGTGACGGTAACCGTATCGCAAGATTCCCAAACGACGGCAACCCCGACGACGCTTACATTTACGACCGGAAATTGGAGTACGCCGCAAACCGTAACGGTGGGTGCCGTCGACGACGCTGCCATCGAGGGCAATCATACTGGTACCATCAGTCACACAACGGCAAGCTCTGATTCGAACTACAATAACCTTAGCGTTGCCAGCGTTACGGTGAGTATAACCGATAACGACGGTGCTTCGCCGACACCTTCGCCAAGCGATACGCCCTCGCCGACGCCGACGCAAACGCCGACTCAAACTCCATCGCCAACACCTACCAATACGCCGACGGCAGCACCTGCTTGTTCAGGAAACCCGTACGCATTGCTCTCGATAAATACACAATCGTTTGTCGTAAGCCAAAAAGAGTACTCGATCGATACCGATCATCTTAAGTTATCCGGCAAGGGAGCGTACAACCATACGATTACGATGACAATCGACGGAAAGGCTGCACAAGCTTCGAACACCATGAATTGCAGCGGAACGTGGGGCATTGATGATACCGTCGCGGCAGGAAGCCACGAAGTCAAGCTATACGATACCAAGATCAGTAAGTCGAGCCCCGTCGATAGCTTCGCGCTTGTTGTAACGGTTACGGCGCCGACACCAACGCCAACCGAAATAGTCCAATCGGTTGCTACTCCGACTTCGACGCCAACTATCGCTATGACTCCAACACCATCGGCAACGGTTACCGTCCAAGCGCTGAGAATTAAGGTCGTCGACAGCAACGCAAAGCCGGTCGCAGGCGCCATTGTCGTCATTGAAACCCTTAACCTGAGAAGGACGACGAATAACGAAGGCGTTGCCTTATTCGAGAGCGTAAAGCAGGGTTCGTACACGGTAAACGTCGAATATAAGGGGAGCAAGAAGACGCAGCTTGCGAGAGTGGAGCGGGAAACTGCCGTTACCGACTACACCATCGGGCTTGAATTTGATGCAAAGCAATCGTCGAATGGCGATGGAACCGGATTGCTCGGAAATACGGCACTCTTGGTTTCGATTGCCCTCCTGCTGATGCAGCTGTTCCCGGCAATAGGATTCCTCTTCTTGGGCGGCTTCCTGATTCCGTTATTCTCGTCGTTCAACAACGATGAGGAAGATACCTCGCTCGTCATGGATTCGCTTACGAACCAGCCGATATCTCGAGCTGCCGTGCTTATATACGATGTAACGACGGGTAACCTTGCAGGCAAGTTCGTTACGAACAACCACGGGCGGTTCAAGGTCAAGATTATCCCTGGCCAATACCGCGTTGAGCTGTACCATCCGCGTCATTTCGAGTCCAAGTTCCTGGTCAATATGGATCACGAAGGCTACATGATTGCCCAATTCACGATGACGCTCATCGAGAATTCGAAAGTGCTCGCTCGCGTACCGCTATCTATTGCGGCAATAAACCCGCAGTTCATTGTCATGACGTTCTCAATACTTTTGAGTCTCGTTAATATGCTCGTGATGAGGAATACGGCGTCAGTCGCTATCACCGCGGTTATCGTAACCGTGGATATCGTAACGTATCTGCTGAGCAAACGGTTTAAGATGATGAAAGAGTGATAGGAATTTGAGATTACCCTCAGCTTTCGACGGCGTATCCCAAGAAATTAATAGTCTTATGGGTTTTTCGCGGTCGGCCGGTCGATTCGCAGCGGAAGTTGATATCGACCTCGTACCCGAACGGGATCTTGCTTGTCTGATTTATTCCGCAGGTCGGGCAATCGAGGCTGCATTTCTTGACCTTACCTTCGTGCGAAGCGTAATGTTCAAGCGCTTTCTTTTCCGCATACGACTTGCTGATCCAGGGCGCCCATGCAACAAGGCACAACGCAATGAGACCGACGGCAGCCAAGGCTACATATAATTTGGTTTTCGAATTGGTTGCATTCACCCAGCTTATAATAATACTCTTTCGCTTAAAAAAGAAAATATAGTTTTGTTGAATATCGCCTATCGCGCAGCGCTATTGGTACACTTTCCATGAGATGGCAAGTCTTGAAACGGTGTATGTACACGGTGACGATAGGGCATTCAGGGATGCCTTGTTGGATGCATTGGTACAGGCTCTTGCGGGGACTAATACCGAGGTTTACCCGTGGGAGGAATTTTGTGATGTATTGACGATCCCCTCAGACACCCTCATCAAACATGCCATGATGGTTCTCGACTTGGGATATATGACAACTAAATCGGACTTCATGCATCATCCGTCACGTCAATGGTTTTTAGGCTTGGAAAGTAGATTCATGTGGATGCCGTCCGGCTTTGAGCCGTGGCATGCTGTGTTCGCTACCGATCACGAAATCGCGGACTTCCTGCTCCCCATGGGCTCCATCGCGGTACCGCGGAATATCGGGGCGATCGCGCAGTACGTGGACGCTCAGGTTCGAGGGACGGTGATGCAGATTCCAATGCCGATTGCGGCGTAACAATCAATTTTCGCGAACCGATTCCGGCATCCTGCCGTAATGGAGCGAGCGGTAATCGGTTGCGTACCGACGCAGTGCCGCGGTTAATATAACGCCGATTCTCCTGGCGGGAACCGGATACACAGCTTCCGTGAAATCGAATCGATCAAGTTGAACATTATTGCTTTCCCTTGTCGCAAGAAGAAGCGGCAAGACAGGCTTCATCGTTTCGTTCGCTTGGACGTTGCCGAGCAATACGGCTTGGTCTGCATTCATGAGCAGGTTTCTAAGCAAATGTATGTCGAACGAGGCAAAAGGATGCCCCGCTCGTTCGGCCTCTTGAACAGCGATGACATCGAACGGACATTTCAGGAGCGGGACGACGCCTGCAACCGCCTCATCGATTCCGCGACTTACCGACTCGTGGGCAAGCAATGATTGGAGCGATGGATTGGCAATATACGATCCGGTGGCGAACGCGCCCATACACAACGACATGCTTCCGTCATCGATCGGTGCAGCAAGTAACGGCCCGATTAGAGAAATCGCGACGGAGGATTTCATCGGCTCGCCCGACGATAGGTTGCATCTCTCCACTAATTCCCGAGTAAACCTAACATGCATCGAAGAATCGGGGCTTACGAAAATCATAGCGGAGTATTATACGTTCAAATGTATCGAATCGCTCAAGGCCGGATCATTTCCGACTTTCCTCTTAACCGACGATTCCAGGTCCGTGTACGAGATAAACTGCGTTACGCCCCAACCGGTCGCGAGGTCGTACAACCCCGCCGTATCGCGGAAGTAACGGTGCAGTGGAAGTGATCTCCCCGATCCCGTGATGAGCGCGAAGTATAAGCCGTTCAGGAAATGGTTGACCGGAGGGACCCCGTTGCTGACGTTCAAAAAAAGAGGGTACGAATGTTTGACTGCATCGAGTATATGTCCCATTTGCAACTCCGGCGCAAGGGCTTTCAAAATAATGTCTTCTGTTGCGGTGGAAACTTTCGGATACCCTTTGGCCGCTGCGATTCCCCTCCAGACATAATAGGGGAAATCTTCATCGTCGAGCCCATTCCCCAGCGCTAACGCGGTGATGGCAGGCGCAGTAGCGAGCTCGCCTCTATTCAAATTCTGGGGAGACTCGATAACTGCAGATTTCGCTCCGGTTACGAGTTGCCTCAATTCTCGTTCGGTACCGTATCGCGTAAGGGGAATCCAATTGGCGAATGCGGGAATCACGACATCGGCGTGCGCTATGATATGCGGAACCTTGCCCATGCTTGCCGCCATCCCGATCACATCCCATTGCTGGTTGTCAGACATTGCCGGTATGACGATTGAGAGTCCGCTTGCGGTATCGAGAGCGAACAGCGGTTTTTGAGATCGGTACGTTGCTGCATATCCTTCGAATCCCATCGAGGTTACGCTGCCATGCAGCCCGGATTGTAGCGCCTCGTCGCGAACGGCATCGGCGAGCTCGCGAGTCGGAAGCACCAGTAGGTTATTCATGGTGTCGATTATACCAGTTACGAACGATCGGTGCGGTAGGTGATTTAAACTGCGGTTCGTTTATACTGGACGTATGATATGGTGGGATACGTGGCAGTTCAATGTCGTAATGTATCTCATTTTCGTCGTTGCGTTTGCTGAAAATTTTAAGCCGACTGTCGCCCACGACAAGAATAACGATGCCGCAACGGTTGTGCTCCAATTCGCCGCGGCCGCATCTATGGTTTTCCTCATACCGTTTTTCCCCTTTAAATATTCCGCGAATCCGCAGTCGTACGTTCTTATATTAGTTGCGTGCTTTTTTTATGCGCTTTTCGACCGGCTGCAAACCGTAATACGGAAAAATCTCGAAGTCTCGCAATACTCGATAATCAGCCAAATCTTTTTTGTCTTCCTCATTGTGTACGGAGTAGTCTTGTTCCACGATCCGCTTCCGCTTTCCAGGATAGTAGGCGCCTGCATAATCCTTGCCGGCAATTTCCTGCTCATCTACCGCAAGGGTAACTTCAAGCCGAATAAATATGTTTGGCTCGCCTTGGCCGCTAATTTCCTCGGCGCTACCGCCGCCACGGTTGATATCGGCCTATCGGGCAAGTTCAATTTGCCGTTCTACATTATGTGCACGTTCTTTTTGTCCGGAACGATCGTTATGGCAATCGACCGCATGCCGCTCGGAAAAGTACTCTATGAATTTACATCCGGTAACAAAACGAGGTTTCTTATCACGGGAGCATTATGGGGACTTTCGACGTATTTTGCGCTCAAGGCATTCCAATTCGGCAAAGTATCGGAAATCGTTCCGTTGCAGGCAACTTCAGTACTTCTCAATGTCGTCGTGGCATATCTGCTCTTGCACGAACGAGATGCTATCGCGAAAAAAGTTCTCGCCGCATGTTTGGTTATTGCGGGGATTATATTAACTGTAGTGTGATATATACAATATGTAATATAATCCCGTTATGGCTGTTATACAGGAATTCGATCTGAGCGCTGCGTTCGAGGATAAATACGCAGCGGATATGGGACGTTTGGGGGAAACCGATCCCGCCGAATCTCCCGATCAATACCTCGCTGCCGCACGGGCAGTATATCCAGGCAAGTACCAGCGCCACGTAATCGACGCAGCATATGCCGTTGGTTCCATTGTTTTCCCCTTATGGCAAATACTAACCGTTACGTCGGAATCCCCGAACGCCGTGTTTGAGAATGCCGCACGCTTCTTCCCGAAAGAGCGCAATCCGCACCTGTACATACGATCGGTCGAAGCGCAGGGCATATATCCTCGAACTGAGACAGAAGTCGCGACCGTCGTGCTTGAAACGGCAACAAGCAGCATGAGGGCAGCACTGAACACGATGCCCGATTGGGCAAAGCTTCGCTACCTGCAAATATACACCCATGCAAGCCGCGTGGGACTCGGCATACAATCATTCGAATCCGTACCGCCAACGGTGCGGCTGCAGGTACACCAAGCCCTGACCGGGATCGAGGGGGTAGCGG
>CAZVIJ010000045.1:0-8658 GCA_964626735.1 uncultured Candidatus Saccharibacteria bacterium | reverse complement strand
CGGTTGGGCTGATGAGGGAAGAGGATATCGCGAATCTGTTGACGATCGACAAACTAATTCCCGATACGCTGATCGCCTACAATTCGCTGATGAACATGTGCCGTTGGCTTAAAAACCCGATCAAGACGCACGAACTCGATATCAACGATTGGGCTTTGCTCCTCAGGTGTTTCGACGATTTCGATATTTGCCCCATGGTTGCAAACGATTTGGTCGAAGCGATCAACGTTCGCGTGTTGGGACCTAAATGGAACAGCTCGTTAACCCAGATTGCGTCGCTGTTCGATGGGCTCATCATGAAGCCGGTAGCCGCGAAACCACCGATCGCCCACAATCTCAAAGAACGAGCGGTCGCAGGAGCCGCCGGTATCTGAGAAGTAGAACACAATTGCTTCACCAAGGCGTATAATTGCGATATGGCAATCCATTTCTTGAATCCCGCACAGGAGGCCAATAAAAGTATCCTGGTGCTCCCTTCGGTGCCTGGCAATGTCGTTTCGGTAACGGCTCCGGGCGTACCGCAATCTGCGTACGATAGCTTCTCGCCTTTCCGTCTCGCTGCCGATCGGCCAACCGCAGGCGTCATCGAGGATAATCAGACTATCGCATTCGTAAGGCTCCACCGGAGAGGCTCGCATGTCACCGACAATTTCAATACGGAGCCGCTTGAAGGCGACAGGATGGACGAGTATCAAAGCTTGCTCGAACTGGCTAGGGTAACCGACGCGACCCAAACATTCCCGAACCGGCTCAATAAGATCATCGAGCTTATTTGGGGCGATTGGGCGCGTGAGAGCATTGTCAAAATTTTTACGGCCAGCGTAATCGACGATATCCTAACGTTTCGGGGAACTTCATACCGATATGATCGGCCTGATGACGCACCCGATCTCGTCAATATATTGTACCGATGGTATTACCGCCATACCCCAGCATCATCCGAATGGAAATTCGGCTTACCGGTTTATAGACGAATACCGGCCGAGACGCGCCGGGGTTATAGCAAAGCCAACGTATCCCGCTTTGAAGTACATGCGATCGATCAAATCTCGCATGACGATGCGCCACCCATCGTAGCCCTCGTTAACGGTCGGGATTATGTTCACGATCCGTTGACGGAAATACTCGCCGACCACTACCACGCGCGCGAGTGCACGTTCAGATCGCTCTATTACGCTGCACGGTCGTACGCTAGGGAATTCGATGAGAACAGGGCAAGGAATACGGGAGTCGATTACGATCCTCTCAACGAAATTCCCATCCTTGTTTTCCATAAGCCGCCGCAAGAGCCACAACCCGCAGAATATCCGATCGGTCGCTTCCCGACGCAAGTCGTCGAGGCGTTTCCGGGAATGGAGTAGCAGTGATCTTTTTTTCCCAATCTGCTAGTCTGGTGTAATGAAATCGTGGCGTAACTTCCTTGTGCGTGTATTGATAGGCGTGACTGCGGTTTTCTGGATAACGTTCGCGCCTTCGGCCAAAGCGTTCGACACCTCCGAGCCGATTGCCTTTAACGGCAGAGGAGGAGGCGGCGGACCAGTCAATCCTCCGCAGCATAACGGCGGTGGCGCTAACCAGAATAACGCTCCGGTACCGACCTCAACGCCAAGCGGATGGAACGGCGGCGGAGGAAGCGGATGGGGTTCGGGAGGTACCTGGGGAGGATGCCCAATCGGTTACGTCCCAGATCCGCTCGACCCGAATTGCGAACAGCTGAATAAGGACCAAAAACCATTGAGCTACTTCAACCGGTTTATAAAGTCGATTCCGATAATAATCGCTATTGGGGCAATCATCGCCGTCATGCGGGCAGTCGCCAAAATTATTATGGCCGATTCGGCAGAGAAGCGGTCTGAGGGATTCGGCATGGTCATCAATATCGGGCTTGGAACGGCGCTCTTCTATGCGCTTTGGCTTGTCCTATTCTTGATCGAGTACTTTACCGGTGCGAAAGTCAACGTGTTCGGTTAACAATCGAATACAGCTTCATGCTGCCGAAATTGCGACCTCATTGAAATAGTGTCGAGTACCGCAGCAAGAGAAGTACCGTGCTCTCTGTAGAGATTCCCGAGCGTCTGCCGATTAAGTTCGACGACAGCAGCAAGCGCCTCTCTCCCGATTTCATGGAAACGATTTCGCTCGGATTCCGGAATGGTACCCGATGGCGTGCCTGAGTCGAGGAAATTTCGCAGTGGTGTGGCAGAGGTAATGCGCAGTATGGAATCGACAAAACGTGCGCATGGTGAAGATGTCAGCGCAGGCAGCGTCAGGGGGATTATAGGATTGTCGTTGTAATATTGGCTTCCTTTGTTGATCGCGGTATCGACCGTGACATCGATTCGAACTTCGCGATCCCCATCGGAATACCAATAATCCGTTTTTTGCCCGAAATCTTCGGTCGGCGACGATACGCGAATCGGAATATCGAACATATGCATCAAGGCATGGAAGAGAGCAGGGTAGAGATGTCCGATCAAAACAGTGGGCAGTTGGTGAACCCCATTACTTTGGCGATAGGTCCGAACATGTTCGAAAGCCAGGCTCACAAGGCTCGAGTAATGATTCCTATGCTTGTAAAAATCGGATTGAGAATTGCGGGTCTCTGCGTTTAATCGAGCAATTGATTCGCCCAAGTAAATAAACGGCGCGAGACCGTATAAACTTTTCAACTCTCCATCCGACCGATCGACAATCCGTAATCCTCCATCGACGAATTTTCCAGCATCAAAATACGCTCCAGTTTCACGGTTGAATTTGAAAAGGTTCCTCATGAAAGGCAGAAGTATAGCATGCCCTTACTCGTTCTCCCAAGTGACGATCGAGTCGATGAAATGATCGTTCGGTCCGTTGTGTTCATCGCGTTCCTGAAGACTCATGATGAGCCGGGTGTATGTCTGGCCACCTCGGGCTTTCCGCGCAGTCGCCCGGTACGCGATAAGCAGCGTATCGGAAACCTCAGCCAAGAATCCCAATTCCAACTGGATAGGCTCTAAGACATTGAACCTCTGAGGGCGGATTCCGAAAGATTCGGGATCGTCTAGTATGGCGCGAACCCTCATGTCGGTGTCGATAGAAGTTTGGCGCGTAGGCGCAAGGTAGGTTAAAAGCCCTAATGCCTGGGTTACGGTTGGACCATACGTATCCTCGGGAGTTACAGGCTTTCCTTGACTGAGCCGGGGAAGGGATTCTGATGTCGCTAAAAAAGCCCTCGATTCGATTACGAACGACGGATCGGCGACTAACGCCGTCAGTGGAGCTACAAGCGGATCTACCTCAATCCACTGCTGCAATCGCGGGTCGGCAGATAGTACGATTTGCATCAGCGTCCACCTCGATGTGGTTTCGCCTGCCGGTATACAGAGTGAGCCGCGAGCGTAGATGTTGAGTTCAGGTCGGAACTGTTGCCCCGGTTCGTTCATGAAACCTAATCGATTCATTGCTGACATGCCGTATTATAACCCATAATCTTCAGCTGGCCATGAAAATGATCTACTATGGTGCATGAGATTGATGCCGAAGCTGTCGAAACGCTGGTTGGCGGCCATAAGCCTGGTTGCCGTACTGCTAACTTTATCTGCGGTCTTCTACGCGAAACAATACCGACAAAAACATTTGGACGATGATAAAGGGCAAGTTCCGGCATTCAGCGATTGCCCGAACACGAAACAACTATTCATGGAGAGCCCCGTTGCCCTTAAGGATCTTTCGACTATTATCCCGATGGGAAACTTTGCTCCTCCTGGACATATCGGAGCGACTCCCCACATGTACTACAACTTCCTGAATGTCGGAAAACCGGACGCGCCAAATCCGGCACGGACGTCGATAGTTGCTCCTGGCGCCATGACGATAACGAGGATTACTAAGTTTGACAACGCGAGTTCTGCGCATCCATTCGATTCGTATCGTCTCGATTTCACGTTCTGCAGGGAAGTATCCGGATACTTCATCCATATCGTGGAGTTGTCGAACAAGCTTGCCGACATCATGAAGCCGCCGTACGATACTACGCAAGAGAGCAAGGTGAGCGGCGAGATCACCGAACATACGTATGCGAAAAACGTAAACATTCCCATGCTGGGAGGGGAACCGGTCGGCTTCAGCGGCGGCGGCACCGATAAACCTGCCGGTCTTGATTTCGGCCTCGTAGACGAGCGCGAGCCGGTGCCTACCTTGGCGAATCCGGCTCGATGGAAGAACGATAGCCATTACGTTTGCTCGCTAGATTATTTCCCGAGCCAATTATCGCAAGAGCTGTACAAGAAAATTGGAGACTATACCTACAAGGTCCGCGAGCCAGGCGAACCGAAGTGCGGAACAATATATCAGGATCTCCCCGGCACTGCCCAAGGCTTGTGGTTTACTCGCGATGTCCCGAGCGACATGCTCGGCGATCCTGCGATGGAAATAAATCTCGCCCACAGCAACCTCGATCACGGCTTGGGCATTTTTTCCTTGGGAAACAAGCTCGAGTCGATCGGAATCGATACGAAGTCGTATTATGTATTCTCTCCCAAATCTGAAGGCCTCGTCGACGTCGATTTCAAGTATGTGAAACCGAATGGGAACATCTACTGTTATCAATTGAAGAATCAATACAATTATTCCTTGCCGGACACCGCCCTCTTGATTCAAATGACGGACGCAACGACGCTGAGAGTAGGAAAGAATCCTGCGAACAACTGCAAAGGCGGTCCTTGGAAAATAGATCCGTTCGTTGAGTATGTCAGGTAAATTCGTAATCAAAGCATGCTTGCGCGAACAACCAGGCGGTAACCGAGGCCATCGATTGGAATGATTGCGGAAGGATGCTCGATGGTATTGTCGTTGATGCCGAGCTTGATGCGCACTTTACGAACGAGCCCGTTAAGATCGGTTTCGGTTGCCAAGCTATCTCCGTACACGTAGGGGATCATCTCGGATCGCGACACCGCCCTTCCGACATTTCCTCGCAACAGCATCAAAAGCATGAGCTCTCTTCTCGACAACAGCACAACGTCTCCGGCTCGGTCGATAACCGTCGAGTAGAGCGGCTCGTCGAGGTTATCCAGTGTCGCGAATCCGTCGGCTACTGCCGGAAAGAATGGTCGTGCCCGCAAATCGGTATAGACGACATACGTTGATTCGCTTACCAGGCGATATCCTTCGAAATCATCGCACGGCGCCGAGAGGTGGCTTCGATTTCCTGCAAAGGCGCTGCCCAATTGCGACTTATGTATCGGACCGTAATGCCGGCTAACCATCTGCGCCAGCACCTCTCGGTCAAATCCGATATGTTTATTCCTCGCGAGAAAAGCAAGAGTATTCGCTAATCGAGGTGTAGGGAGAAAAACTTCGCCGTCGGTTCCCAGCATTTCCTGGCCGTCTTCGGGTTCATATCCGTTCAATCCAGATGCGACAGAATACATGAACGATTATAGTCGTCCTGCCTAGAATGGCTATATGTACCCGTTATTTCCCTACGACCTCAAGGTAGAAATCTTGGGTACCCGAGATCGAAGTGAACTTTGCGCTTTGCCCGATCGTATACGTATACGAAAAATTTGCATCTTTATCGGCGCCAGACTTATATACATAATTGAGCGAGCATTGCTGTCCGACCGGCAGTTGTTCCGTCAAATCCCTTTTCGCTTTGCAGCCGGGGCCGTGCTCTTTATCGAAAATATTCGCGTAATCGGCGAACGAACCGAAGAGTATGCGGGTCGTATTGAGAAATGTCGGTACGGTACTGTCGATGGAACTCGGAATCTTCCGCAAATCGGCAAGGGTGAAATCCCTGACCGAACATTGGACATGGCTGATCTTGCCGCTCGACGACTTGCTGTCGACGAAGACGACACCTTGCTTGTCCGCGAAATATACCGTTTTGTTCTCGATATCCTCGACGGGAACGATATCGACAATCGGCAGGTTGGTGCCTTTCGGATACGTCCAGGTTGCGCCGCCTTTGATGCATTGATTGGTCCCCCATGCCTTAACGGGATAGGTCACTTCGAAACCGTACTCGAAATTCACGTAGCGTGAATATTGCGCATTCAAGGGGATGATGAGCGATTTCTTCTTGCTGTCGTTGGGAAGGATTTTGCTGCGCACCTTGATATGGGAAACGAGTTCGTCGAACGCCTTTTCTGTTGTCGCATCTTTCGTATGCATCGATGCATGTACCTGCATCCCGTTTGGAACCAATTTTAGCGGTATCGAACTGTCGAGGTTCATTACCTGCGTCAGCTTCGTCGCGCAGCTATCGCAATCGACGCCATAGTACGTTGTCGTCCCTTGGGAAACTAGTTTTGCTATGTGCTTCGATTCGTCGGTGGCGAGCACTGGTGTTCCTACCTGGGCGACTTGAGCGGTATTTTGTTTCGGATATTTGCCGTAGTTCAACCCGAGAATGAGCGAGTCGTCTCCGCGCTTGACCGTGATCATTTGGCTGTTGTTCGATTCTTCTCGCGATACGGTTTCATCGAGCTGGTACGGAAAGCTCAGATCGATTTGAACTTCATGGTCGCCGTCGTCATCAGTCGTGAACGTGAATCGGTCTGCAAACGTATAGGTATTGTACGTATCTCCCGAGGTATTCGTATCTCGTGGGTATTCGCCGGGTTTAGGAGTCGGCGTTGCGGTAGTGACGGCAGATTTTGAGGGAGTCGGTGTCGTTTGGGTGTTTGAATGTACCGTTGTGTTGCGCGGCCTGCTAACAAACGCAGCGTAGGCACCGCCCGATACGAGAATAAGAGCTACAGCGCCGATACCGATATACGAAAGCAGCTTGCCTTTCTTCGGCTTTTTTCCGGCGAGGTTATCCAATACATCTGTCTGCCCTGGTTCCATTACGCAATACTAACAGGTTTTTAATAATTTTCTCAGAGCCGTACGTATACGGTACAAATCAAAACGCGAATCGGGATGGAGTGGGAGGAGTTGGAGCCGACGGCGGAGTCTCAGGCATCGGAGGAAGCGGCGTTGCTTGAGATTGCGATGAAGCTTGACCGTTCCAACGCTTGAGGTTCGGAATATCTTTCGTAAACGAATTGAGTAGGAACTCCGGAATGTACATTTCTTTCAACCGTTCTTTCGTAATCTCTATCATGCCTTCCATGGTAATATCCGGCTCATTGAACTGTCCGTCCTCGTAGCACAAGATGCAGTAGTCTTGGCTTGGGCTTCCGTTCGCTTCGGTTCCGTTCTGCAAATAGTCCCTTGAGATTGGCAACCCGCAGCTTTGGCAGTACGGACCTTTAGGTTTCAGCATAATAGTTCATCATACCACTGGCCAAATCATAAATCACTAACAAATTGGTGAATGCTATAATCTGTCCATGGCTGCGGCTTCTAAAGTAAAGAATCAAATTATTATCCTCGGCATCGTTATCGTCAGTCTCATTGCGGTACTCGTCGGCGTAATCTACTTCGGATTTCGGGGAACCGGAATTCCGACGCAGGTAAAGCAGTCGATTACACAAAAGTCTACCAACACGACATCGACAAGCTCCTCGGACGATGCAACCGTTTTCACGGACAGGAATGGAATCCAATTGTTCACCATCGCCAAGGCTAAGGCAGGCGACAAGAAAGCCCCGCATTATATCGACTACACGACCATGCAGCTCGACACGATATTCGCGGATAAGCTGTCAGAGAACGAGCATGGTTTGGATTACATAAAAGGCAAGGGGTATACGATAAAGACGGCGGTAGATCTCCCGACGCAAGAACTGCTGCAGGAGACATTGAAGCGGCAGGTCGCAGATTCGAATTTCCAGAAATTTATCGGTGCGCAAAACGCGGCTGGCGTCGTAATCGATCCGAAGACAGGGGAGATACTAGCTATGGTCGGCTCGAAAGATTTCTATGCCGAATCCACCGACCCGAAATTCCATCCGCAGTTCAATGCTGCGCTCGGGAGCAGGTCGCCGGGTAGTTCGATAAAGCCGTTCGTTTATTTGAGCGCACTGAGAGGCGGTGCACAAGTATTTTCGCCGGTCCCCGACAAGAGGCTCGATCTACGCTGGGATGGTTCGGTGATGTCGTATTATCCGCACAATTTTGACAGGAAGTTCGGGATGTTCGGGGAGATATTGCCGATGCGTACGGCGCTCGCAAGATCGCTCAATGTACCGGTTATTGCCACGCTCAATCAAGTGGGAAAGACGAACTTTGTCGATACGTATCAGCGCTTGACCGGTCTCTCGAAGTTCGGCGATACCGTTGCGGGGCCATCTGCTGCTATCGGTTCCACGAATGTGACGCTTCTCGATAATACGCATGCATACGCCACGCTCGCCAACGGAGGCGCGTACCATGACGGTATCTCGATTCTGGAAATCAAGGACAAGGACGGAAAAGTTGTTTACGCGCCGAAACGAGAAAGCACTAAGGCGGTCGACGCCAAATACGCGTATGCGATCAACGATATGAATAAACATTATTGGTTGTTCGATTACGATCAATCGCTCAAGGATCTTTCCGCAAACATGGACATTGCCGGAATCACGGGTACTTCAGATTCTCCCGACGGCAGGCCGGGCGATGTCAGCTTTTATGCGTATACGCCGAATGTCGTTATGTCGATGTGGGCGGGGAATGATTGCGGCAGTATGAAGTGCCTCCTAAACGGGGATGCGACCGGCGAAGCGCTGTACCGATACGCATTCAAGC
>CAZVIJ010000044.1:6210-15297 GCA_964626735.1 uncultured Candidatus Saccharibacteria bacterium | reverse complement strand
CTTCAAGCGGTTCGCTGAACAGTCGTTCGATGAAGAGAATATCAGGATGCGCGCTCAAGAAATTAAACGGTTTCTTCGTGCGGCAGCAAAAAAGTACCAATTTACGGTTTCGAAGTCTTTTTTGCTCGGGTACTCCAACGGCGCAAATATGATTGCCGCCCTTATGCTTCTTTATCCGGAGCATTTCAGGAACGGAATGCTGTTCAGAGGGATGATGCCGTTTATCGAATTCGATGATGCGAGCAAGGAGGGGATTCGGATCTTCCTTTCAGCAGGCAAGTACGACCAGCTTATCAGCCCGGATAGGGTTGCCGCGCTGGAGGCGTATTTCACGCGAAACGGCGCAGATGTCGAAATCTTTTGGAGCAACGCGGGACATGAATTTCATAAGTCCGATATGGTAATGGCGCAAAGTTGGTTTAAGCGTAACGCCGTTAAACAATAACCTTCGTGAAAGTCTATCACGGCAGTCCGCAACTGCATGATTCAATTGACCCGGCGCTTGACGATAGGACCGGTATTAGGGGCATCTGGCTTACGTCTATCGAAGAATACGCTCGCATTTACGCATGTATCATCGATAGCGATGCTGCAGACATCGAATGGCATAGCAGCGGCGATACGTTTGTGCGCGCCCACGTTACGACTGCAAAATCCAACGTTACGGAGAGAGGATGGCTCTATGTATTCGAAATCGATACCGAAAAACTTGTCAAACATGCGAACCATGTTTATTTCTACGATGGTACCTTGAAGACGGATCAAGCCGTGGAAGTCGCTAAAGATGAGTTAATCTCGGTAGAATTTACGTATCGGAACGCTAAAGCTGAACCTCCTGGCGATGCGTAATCATTGGTTGGGAGTTTGGTTAGTTTTCTTGGTGTGACCTTACGAACCAGATTTTCACCAGTTCCGTTACCGCAAGGTAGCATACGGCAATACCGACGATGATGCCCATATTCCTAAAACCTACGGATTCGATGCGCAAACCCGGAATGCCCACCAAACCGGATACGATCACGAATATAGACGAGAAGGCTGCCATGATCATCAATGCCATTGCGGGAGGGCGTGCTTTCCAGAGAGGTTTATGGGAACGAATAGAGAATAACACCAATAGTTCCGTAAGTGTCGAAAAAATAAACCATTGGGTTTGTGTTATCGCAGTTTGCTCGCCACGCGCCCATAAGAAGAAAAGCAAATCGAAGATCGACGAGACAATGCCGAGCGAGAGAGCGAACTCGAGTAGGCGCGTCGTGTCGTGGTTCTTGGGTTTTCGGACTTCCTGCCTGTCGACGCGGTCAAGCGAATAACCGAGCGAAGGGATATCGGTCAACAAATTGCTGATCAAGATTTGGATGGGGAGTATGGGCAGATAGTTGATGAATAACGAAACGAGGCCTATTGTTATGAAATTGCCGAAGTTTCCCGTCAGCGTATGCTTCACGTACTTGTCGATATTCTCGAATGCTTTCCTTCCGTCAACTATTCCTTCGACGATTACGCCGAGGTTCTTGGTGAGCAGTATGATATCGGCGGTTGATTTAGCGACATCAGTTGCCGTATCCACTACCATTCCGACATTTGCCAATTTTAACGAAGGGGCATCGTTTATGCCGTCGCCAAGGTAGCCGACATGGTGTTCACGCTGAAGGCTTTGGATTATCTTGTATTTCTGTATAGGGTCTGCACGGGCAAAGATGGTGAACTTGAGAACTTCCTTGAAAAGCTCATCTTCATCATCGAAATGCAAATCCTTAGCATCAACCGCCTGCTCATCTGAATCGATAAGCCCGACTTGCTTTCCGACGTATATGCCAACCGGTAAAGAATCTCCCGTGATAACCTTGAGATTGATGTTGAGCTTGCGTGCTTGGTCTATAACATCCTTTACATCATCTTTTACTTCGTCTATCAGCAAATAGGTACCGAGATACGTTACGGTTCTTCCTTTCTCGAGCGCTAACGAAAGTGCTCGGAATCCTTTCAGGCAGGATTGGCTTATCTTATTCAAGAGTTCTTCCCGGTCCTCAACCTGGGCATGTTCCAGGATGAATTCTGGAGCTCCTTTCAGAATGGTGAATGTCTTAAACTTTCGACCTGAATATTTCTGCTCGGGGTTAAATGGGATTTCCTTGTATTCACCCGGGTCGGCTTCCGGCTTGGTAGAAGCGGTAAATGCAGCGAGGCATACATCGAACGGATCGGGACTGTCGTAAGCAGAAAGGTACGCATAGGCATTAAGCTCCTGCTCGTCTTGTGCAAGCGTTTCTTGTATCTTCAGCTCGTTTTTGGTGAGCGTGCCTGTTTTATCCGTGCAAACGATATCGAGGTTACCGAGATCTTCGATTGAGGAAGAATGTTTGATAATTACCCCGCGTTTGCTGAGCGCGAGCGACTGTTTCGAAAGCGTCAGGGTCGCGACGATCGGAAGCGCTTCGGGAATAATGGTTATTGCGATGGCAACCGTAAACAAAAGGATTTGCGTCATCGTTTCCTGTTTGTGGAGCAGAATATGCGCAGCAAAAATAACGATGAGCGCGACGATGGCGACAACCATGAATCCTTTGCTTAAATTGTTGAGATTTGTTTCGTATTCGCTTCGCTTCCGGGTATTCACGGCGAGATCGGTTATTTTGCCGAAATTGCTGAATTTGCCCGTGGCAAAAACTTGCCCCGCAACCGTTCCTTTGGTGATAAGGCTTCCCGAATATATGATCCCGTCATGGAAATCATAGCGGCAGTCAGCATTTACCCGTTTGGTTACCTGGACGGATTCGCCGGTCAGACTCGATTCGTCGACGAGCAGGTCGTTTTCTTGAAGCACATAGGCATCAGCAGAAACGATATCTCCAAGTTTGTAAAATACGACATCGTCGGGTACGACCAATGATTTGTCGATTTGCTTCATTTCCCCGTCCCGGAGGACTGAAGTCTTCGATGTAATAAAACCCTGAAGCTTCTCCGACGTCTTAAGCGCCTTAACTTCCTGAATAAAGCCAATCGTCGCATTTACCGCGATAATGATAGCTATGATTATGCCGTCGGTTGCGTCGTCGGTGACGAAAGATATGACGGCAGCGAGTATAAGCAGGTATATGAGCGGGCTGAGGAATTGGTCGAGGAGTATTCTGAAAATCGAAGTATGTTGCGTTTGTACGGTATTCGGCCCGAACTTCTTGAGTTTTTCTTCGGCTTCAGCGCTGGTTAAGCCTGTAATGGTGTCGGGCAGCATTGTGTACTAATTTAGTATGCTTAAGACATCCGTTAAAGTCAACGCTTAGCTTTCTACTTTTTCTTTCTTGAAGAAATGTGTGTATATGAAATACGCGAAAAGCAAAACACCCAACACTATGACGATGTTTTGTACCGGTTTGAAGTATTCCGTCATGCGTTCCCAGTTGTTGCCGAGCTTATTGCCGAGGAAAACGAGAAGGGCGCACCAGATGAAGATTCCGGAAATCGAGTAGAGAATGTATTTCTTGTAGCTTACTTGCAGCAGACCTGCCGGAAAGGCAATAAACGATCGTACGACCGGGAGCATCTGTGCGACAAATATCGTGATTTCGCCGTACTTATTGAACCATCCCTCGGCCCGCTCGATTTCTTTTGGGGAAATATGAATCCATTTGCCGTACTTCTCGACTACCGGGTAACCGCCGTATTTGCCGAGATTGTAGAGGATCGTCGCGCCGGTAAAATTGCCGAGCGTTCCCGCAAGGATAGCTAGCCAGAAATTGAAATGGCCTTGCGATACCAAGAATCCCGAGTATCCCATGATCGCCTCGGAAGGGATGGGGATAGCCGAAGACTCAAGCGTCATTCCGAAAAAAATTCCTGCGTACCCAAGTTTGAGAACAAGTGCGGTAGCGAGTGCGAATACTTTAGCTAAAATTCCGTGCATATGGGGATATTATAGTTATTAGTTGGTGAGTTAGCTAGTTGGTTAGTTGGTTGGTTGGTTAGCTGGTTAGCTGGTTAGCTAGTTAGCTAGTTAGCTAGTTGGTTGGTAAAAAAGATAAGCTGGGGGGCCAGCTTATTTTTTTTTCTATGGCGGGGTTAGTTTGAGGGAGCGGGGGGAGTGGAGCGGTGGGTTACTTTGTTAGAGAACTGGATTAGCTCTACGATGAAGTAGGCGAGGATAGCGTAGACGACTATTGCGAAGATCGTCGTAAATTCGAGCACGAACCGGTCGGTCAAGGATGGGGTGGGGAAAATCCCGTTGAACGGAGCTAAGAGCGGTGTGCTTGTCCGGTAGATCCAGTCGACGAAGCTGACCGAAGCGTTAGCGCCAAATAAACGGAGGATAAGTCGTAAACCTAAGATTGTTTCTATTATGCCGAGCACTGCATCTACCAGCACTACAAGCATAGAGTCGTTTCTTATCATGATTTATTACTATATATTATACCAGAAAATGCAACACTTCGCCTGAAAATGTCTTGCAATAGCCTAAACAAAGTAATATATTTGAGCGTAATCATATATAGATAAAAAAGTTACAGAATGGAACCACAAACAGAACAAACACAGCCAGTATCACAAGCTCCTGTTCAAGGAACACCTGTTGCAGATCCGTCTGATGTGCAGCAGAATAAGGTAATGGCGGTACTCGCTTATATCGGCGTTCTCGTCTTTGTCCCGATTTTGGCGGCAAAGGAATCGAAATTCGCTATGTATCACGCTAACCAAGGTTTAATCCTCTTCATCGCTGAAGTGGCGCTTACTATCTTGTCAGTACCGATGCCTTTAATCGGATGCCTATCAATTTTACCGATGGTCCTTGCTATCCTTGGAATTATCAACGCATTGAATGGTGAAATGAAGCCGTTGCCTTTGGTAGGTAATATCCAGATCCTTAAATAATTAGTTTTTTTTTTTACGAACCGGGAGCACCGCTTCCGGTTTTTTTTATTCCCGCTTATATAGCTTGAGTGTTTTCTTTCGTGCAGCATCATGGTCGACGATAGGGAACGGGTAGTCATGACCGATGATGACATGCGCTTTCTCTTGATCGTCTATCTGCATGAGCGAAGGCTCATGGATATATTTTACCGGTACGTCACGAAGTTCTGGTACGTACTTCTTGATGTAATCGCCGTTAGGATCGAATTTCTTTCCCTGCGTGTACGGGTTGAAGATCCTGAAATAGGGGGAGGCATCGGTACCCGTGCCCGCAGTCCACTGCCAACCACCGTTGTTTGCAGCTTTATCGAAATCGACGAGCTTCAGCCTAAAGTAACGCTCGCCTTTGCGCCAATCGATATGGAGATCTTTGCAAAGGAATGAGGCGACTATCATCCTTCCGCGATTATGCATCCATCCCGTTTGGTTCATTTGTCGCATGCAAGCGTCGACGATGGGAACTCCCGTTTTGCCTTGGGTCCATGCTTCAAAATATTGGTCGTTATTTTCCCATTTGATTGAGTTATATTTTTCGACGAAGCTCCCGTTTTCTACATGGGGGAACATAGCAAGGATATATTTGTAGAACTCTCTCCAGATAATCTCCGAAAGGTAGCTTTCGATACCGGCAAGTTCTCCATCGGCAAACTGTTTGTACTTATAGAATGATGGACCGAGCAGAGAAACGCAGTCGCGGACAACTTCAAAGACGCTTATGGTGCCCCACTTGAAATGCGGCGAAAGCATACTGGTACCGGAAGTTGCCAAGGAGTTTCGTGCCGTGTGATACAAGTACAATTTAGAAGACTTGAAATCCTTCCATTTTTTCGATGCAACCCGCTCACCGCCTCTAAAAAGGGAGGCCTGCTTATACGAGAGGAGCTGCTCGTATCCTAAAACTTCATACCCCAGTTCTGAGAGTCGTTTTGAGAACTTGCCGACTTCTGTTTTGGATTGGAACAAGGCCGATAAAGGCGGTTGTGCGGTTAGAAGTCGTTGCGGTTCGTCATAAAGCCGTTTGAGCCACTGCGTTTTGAAGTGGGTAAACATTTTGATTGGCTCGTTTTTGGTAGTAAGCAGGCTATCTTCATGGTCGAATACGACACTGTTGATGATTGCCTCGAACGTGCCTCCATGAGATTCGATTGACTTCCTTACGCTTTCGTCGCGCTTAAGCGAGAATCTCGAATAATCCTTGCTCATGAATATGGAATCGATACTGCCAGAAAGCAAATCGAACAGTTCCTCGGGTATCGCTTTAACAACAAGAAGTCGAGATCCGGCTTTTCTCAAGTTTCGATCGAGATCGATGAGCGATTCGGCCATGAACGAAAGGCGGAGCGGTGAAACTTCATCGCGTTTGATCAAACGGGGATCAATCACGAAAAGGGGGAGTACCCGCTTTCCATATTCGTATGCGGTATCGAGAACCTTATTGTGGGCTAATCGTAGATCTGTTCTGAACCATACTATATCCATCATGGTGAGCTAACCCGGGCAGCTTGCGTAATAATTCGAAAGCATTTGTAACTTATTAGCCCAAGGGGTCGTCCAATTGTCCTGAAGTATTCCTCCGGTGTCGCCCGAGTTCGGATTCCAATCCCAATAGAAGGAACTGCATATTTTTTTCGACTTGAAGTACTGTACCAGCGCGTCTTGCCACACTTTATCCTGCGGATCGCCGCCGTTGCCGTATTTGCCGCCCCATTCGCCGGGTATAACGGTGTATCCTTTCGATGCGAGGTAGCCGAATTGCGTTTCCCATATGCCGTGCATATTTGAGGGGAATTCGGCAACGGTAAAGTAACTCTGCATATAGACATCAGGACCGTACACATGGGGAGAATAGATAAGCTTGTTGGCGGGAATTTTATTGGTAGCGAGCGGTGTACAGGCGACCGGTTCCAAATTGCCTCCCCAGGAATGGCCGTATGCTGAGTTGGAGCAGGTTGGGTTTTCACCGATTCCTTCTACGAAGACGACTATATTGGAATTTGCCGCAAGCACGGCAGCGCCTGCGCGTTCTGCAGCTCCATTCCAATCGGTATCGCTGTTGCCGACTCCCCATGTGGCGCTACCGTGAGGTTCGTTTTTCAAATCGATACCCATGAAGTAATCGTATGATGCGTAGCGTTTTGCCATAAACTTGAGGTCGTTGATCCACTGCGCCTCGGTATAGCCCGGTATGTGCCATAGCTCCGATATCGCTTTGCAATCGGGGCGATGATGGTCGAGAAGAATATACATTTTCTGGGAGTTGAATTCAGCCATAAACGTATCGAGTATTGCCAAGCTCGATAACCCGTCGAGGTCGGGGTTCTTATCGGCATCTATTGATGATACCGAGACATTCTTGAGGGTATCAGGACAAACGGGTATGCGGACAGAATTGAATCCGACGCTTTTCATCTGTACGATCATCTCTTTCCAATTGCGTGCCCATAGCCCGTGAGCGACATGGTTTTCGGTTTCGAAACCGAACCAGTTGACCCCCTTAAGGGTTATTGCCGATCCGTTTTTCAGTATCTTGCCGTTCATCGCAGCATATCTGGTAGTGGCTGGCTGGGAAGTGATCGTTGGAATCGGTTGAGGTCCGCTTGAAGTCTGCTTTGATGGTATAGAAGGAGCAGGCGCTGCAGCGGTTTTCTTCGTCGGCTTCGGCGTAGCCTTTGCCTTTGATTTAGTTGGGGTCGGTGAGGGAGTTGCCGTAATCGTGGGAATCGGTGTGATAACCTCTTGGGTCAGCTCGACTTTGGAGACGATTTGCCTGGTGCTGATTTTTTTAGTCGACCTGATGAACAACTTCGGTTTCACCTCAACATCGTCATTTGCGCTGTTAAAGAAGTATAACCTTCGGTTTGCAGCACCTTCGCCCTTAATGATAAGCGAAAGTGATGAGAGGCTACCTTTTTTTGCGATGAAGGATTTAATCAAGTTCGAAAGGTCAAGATGGATTTTGTCGTTCATCGCTACCCGCATATTTTGATCGTGGTACAGGCTCGATTCGGATAGCGTGCGTGCGTGTGGTGGTGCATCTGAGCTGAATGTCGAGGCTTCATTGCTGTAGTAGGCGTTGAATTGCAGCCTGGCACCCTGATTTTTGCTTGAGGTGAGTTCCAAGACGGCGCTTTCGAGTTCCAGGTCGTTTTGCAAATCGATACCCGTAAGATGCAAGCCGAGGTATGACTTGTTTTCATTTTCTCCCGTACCGATCCAGCTCACTTTCCCTTCGAACGACGGGAAAACTACGTCAGCTCCATCTTCGTTCGAGGTATCGGTCGGCTTTTCCGCAAGAGAAACAGCTGTCGTATCGTCGATGGCGTAAGCGGCAGTATGGATGCTGGTACTTCCGGTTTTGAGATAAAGTACAGAAAGTACGGAGGCGACGAGTAGAGTGCAAACAATACTGAGCCGAAGCTTTTTCTGAAGTTTTAATAAATCGGGTCTTCTGTTCACAATCGTTGTTATAGCGAATGTCTATTGTTTCGGCACTCTTTTGGAAGAAGGCGTGGGAGAAGGACTAACCTTTATACCCTGTACGCCATCGGCTTTCAAGTCCTGGACAACTGGCCTTATGAGGGTAAATGCGTCCCCAATCTTTTTTCGAATAGATTCGAGTTTCGAGTATTGCGCCTCGAGGTCAGCCTTGTTATTAGGATAGCTATCCGGGGAGATTGTCGCAAGGGCTTTCAGTGATTCCGATGTTGTGTTTCGAATAGTGTCGACCGAAGAAACAAAATCAACGAGCGTTGACTCTGAAGGGGGGAGAGATTCATTGCCCAGGGTTTGCATCTCAGTTATAAGATTAGGAAGTGAAAAAGTAGTTTCATACAGGAAGGCGCTGGACGCTATAAGAAAATTTTGCGGCGTGTACACGGCAAAATTCCGGTACGACCGCATCAACGCCTGGGTATCGCTTTTCACTACTGAGATATCGGTATCAGAATCTATTTTCGCCGAGAGCTTTTTAAGCTGTTCGACTTCGAAATCGATTGTTCTGCTGATCTCGCTTTTCAATGACGGTTTGAGCGAGCTTGCCTTCTCAACGAAGCTCTTCTGAAGCGAGAAACTCTGCATCCGTCTTCCAACTTCCTTGCTCGCTTTTTTCTTGAGGTCGGTAATCGCGTTGTCATAGGCAGCTCCTTGCCCTGGATTCTTGCCGGTCTCGAAACTAGGTTGGGT
>CAZVIJ010000044.1:2373-6200 GCA_964626735.1 uncultured Candidatus Saccharibacteria bacterium | reverse complement strand
GTTTCCTTCAATACTACCGTAGCATCGATAAGAGCAGTATCGATCTCTTCTAACAAAGTAGCGACGAGTTGGCGTACAGCTTCCAGCTCGTCTTTTGATGTGGGCGCTGCGATCTGCTCGGGCGGAGTTAGTTCGAACGATACGCTGGGGGATGGTACGGGAGTATTCGTGAGACCGATATTTTTTAAGAAGGACGGCACTGTTAGTTTTCGGGCGTGAAGCGAGCGAGCACCGATTGCAGTGATCGCCAAGACGAGTGCCGCGAGAACGGAAAGCAAAATTATATGCGGCTCGTGCCTCATTGTTCATACTACCAGATAGCCATGTCGAGGTCACTTTTGTTGACGTATCGTCGTCATAATAGTAAATTCAATTGCCACAATTATGGACATCACAAATTACGGGCAAATGTTTGTTATCGTCTCCGCAGAGCCTCAAACTGACTTCGAAGAGTCCATAATCAATCAACAAATTCTCGAGCCGAACGTTGAGCTTTTCGATTACGACCAAAATGGGTTAAGTTCGGTACCGTTCATGTTCGAAGGAGAAGACGAGCGGCTCGTTTTCATCGTAAAAGGCGATTCAATGCGCGAGGCCGGCATTTTCGAAGGGGATCTCGCGATTGTCGACGACAGCCTTTCGGCCGATATCGGCGACCTCGTCGTCGCTGAGATCGACGACCAGTATTCCTTGCGGTTCTTGGCAGAAGATGAAGAGGGTAAGATGTTCCTCCGGTCTGCCGGTGATGCGTACCTGGACGAATACGCGGATGAGTTCAAAATCGTCGGTGTCGTCTGTTCTGTCGTACGGAACATGCGCTAATCGATTAACAATAAAATTTCAGTATAATTTCGAGCAATGAAGTTCAAGAAAACTATCGGTATTGATTTGGGTACCGTCAAAACGCGGGTAATCATGCCTCAAAAAGGCATCATCTACGAACAGCCCACTATTATCGCCTTCGATAAGGTCGGTAAGCAGATCATTACCGTCGGTGAAGGGGCAGAGGAAATGCTCGGAAAGACTCCGCTGGATATCGATATTATTCGGCCAATAAAGAACAGCGTCTTGTCGAACTATCGGGCAGCCGAATCGTTGTTGAAGTATCTCATCAATCTTGCTGTCGGAAGGGTTTCGTTCGTAAAGCCCGATGTCGTCTTGAGCGTTCCGTCGATCATTACATCGGTAGAAAAAAGAGCGTTGGAAGAGGCCGCGCTCAATGCGGGGGCAGGAGAGGTGTTTCTGTTTCCGTCCAGCTACCTCTCGGCGATCGGTACCGGCCTCGATATCGAGAAGCCGTTCGGGAATATGATCGTGAACATGGGGGGAGGAACGACGGAAACGGCAGTAATCTCGCTCAACGGCATCGTGATTTCCAACTCCTCGAAGCAAGCGTCGCTTGCGCTCAATGAAGCGATCATCAACTATTTCAAGAAAATTTACGGATTGATAATCGGCGAGATGATGGCCGAGAAAATTAAGATACGGCTTTCGAGCGCGATTATCGTAGAAAATCAAAAAGAGCTTGAGGTTCGCGGCAGGGACGGAACGACCGGAATGCCGCGAAATATTATGGTTCGCACCAACGATATCCATGAAGCTATAAAGCCGGTGCTCAACCAAATCGTTCTAGCCATCCGCTCGGTTCTCGAGAAGACGCCGCCTGAGCTGTCGAGCGATATCGTCGACACGGGTATCGTTGTATGCGGCGGGGGAGTAATGCTGGATAAGTTCACCAATCTTCTCGTGAAGGCATTGGGCATTCCGGTTGTTATCGCTGAAGATCCGCAGCACTGCACCGCGCTCGGCATTAAGAAAATCATTGAGAACTTCGAGGCGTACGGATACAAGGGGAGGATTGCATAGCAGGGAGAAAATCGATTTCTCAGCGCATAACGTACATGCCTATTATCGCCAAGCCGAACAAGATCCTATACAAACAGAGCCACTGCAGCGATGTCCTTCGTATATAGAGCAGCAAGAAGTGAATTGCCAGCATGCCCGAAACGAACGCGGCGATGAATGCCGACGCGAACGTTAGATCGATTGCGACCGATTGCTTCACCAGAAGTTCGTAAAGGCTTGCGATACCGGTTATCGGGATCGAAATGAGGAATACGAACCTCGTAGCGTAATCCCTATCGAGTTTGAGCCAAAACGAAGTCGTAAGCGTTATACCTGATCGCGATGCCCCGGGGAAGGCCGCTGCTATAACCTGACTTGATCCGATAAGTACCGCATCCCGAAACGATGCTTCTTTCCTGCTGTGATGCTTGAATGCGTTGAAGTTTATCTTATCGGTAACGAAGAGGAGGAATGCGAAGAATATCGAGGTGATCCCTATTACGAGCAGATTAGTTGAAATAGATTTGAAGAAATCGATTTTGTCTACCAAAAAGGCGAGAGCCACTGCTGGTACGGTGGCTACGATGATGTTGAGCGCGAGTTGTTTCTCGGATTTTTCGCTGTCCGATTGGGGGGCATTGCGGAACAACGCTTTCGTTAGGCGAAGGATATCTTTCCTGAAGTAGATCAAAGCTGCCAAGAATGTCGCGAAATGAATCGCAGCGGAGTAGGAGGTATCCTCTGCATGGAACCCGAGGAGCTTCGAAGTTACGAGGTCATGCGCTGAGCTCGATACCGGGATGAACTCGGTCAACCCTTGAATGATCCCGAGAATTATCGCTTTAAACATGGTCAACTATATTTCTTTTCTTGTCCGTAAACAATTATTGTTTTGTTACAACAGGCCCTTCAGGCGTGTCCTTTATTTCGAAGCCTTTAGCGAGAATTTCCTGCCTTATGCTGTCGGAAAGGGCATAATTTTTTTCGGATTTCGCCTGCGTACGCTTTTCGACCAATTCCTGGACCTCTGCCGGTATAGCTATCGGCGTGATTTTCGTCGTTGCGATCTCAAGCCCGGTATATAAGTCGGTGTATTGTATGAACTTGGCGTAATCCGAATCGTCGAGCTTTTCCCGAGCTTCCCAAATTTGCGCTAGGGCGTTGGGCATATTGAAGCTATCTTCGATTGCTTCTTTAAAACGCTTAACAGCTTCGGTATAAGCAGGGGAGGGAACTTGATTTTCGAGATATCCCGAAACTATCGACTGATAGGTATGTATCAGCTTTTGACGGGCAGTTCGCGCAGCACCGAGCGCCTCGAAGGTAAAATTCTGTTGTGCACGGAAATTCGCGGTAAGATAGAAATATCGCAGATCAAGCGGTTCATAGCCTCGTTCTTCGATATCTGCAAGGGTATACGCATTACCCAAGCTTTTGCCCATTCGTTTCCCGTCCACCAGCAGGAACTCGTTGTGATACCAGTAGTGGGCGAGCGGGACTCCGAATGCTCCTTCGCTTTGGGCGATTTCGTTTGTGTGATGTACCGGTATATGGTCAACTCCACCGGTATGGATATCGATCGGTTCGCCCAGCAGCTCGTGGATCATCGCGGAGCACTCCAGGTGCCAGCCGGGGAAACCTTTGCCCCAGGGACTTTCCCATTGTTGCGCATGGTCGGGCTGGTCAAGCTGCCATAACCTGAAGTCGTACGGGTTTTTCTTGTTCTCGTCGATTTCGACTTCTTCTCGGGCGCCGACCTTTTTTTCAAGGAGGCTTTGCCCGGTAAGCTTTCCGTATTCTGGAAACTTGCTCGTGTCGAAATAGATCGCGCTCGGCGTGACATAGGCGAGCCCCTTATCGAGCAGACGTGCGATGATATCGATTTGAGCCTGGATATATTCTGATGCGCGCGGCCTTGCTGACGGCTCGAGGAAATTCATTTTCCTGAAAAACGGACATTTGAAGAAAATTCCAGAAACCAA
>CAZVIJ010000044.1:0-2363 GCA_964626735.1 uncultured Candidatus Saccharibacteria bacterium | reverse complement strand
GGTCGATATAGAATTGCGCAACTTCCCAAACTGTTTTGCCTTCTCGCTTCGCTGCTTTCTCCATACGATCGAGCCCCATATCTGCATCGAGCACCTCGACGCCCTCGAGCTTTTTCTTCTGCTCATCGGTGAAGGTAAGATGCCCGACATCGGTCCAATTCATGACCTGTTGTACCTCGTATCCCATGAATTCGAGCGATCGCCTGATGGTATCCGCCATAGTATAAGCCCTTAAGTTTCCGATTTGGGGATAGTCGTAGACGGTCAAGCCGCAGTTGTACATGGTTACGGTACCTTCATGTATCGGAATAAATTCTTCTTTTGTATGAGTAAGCGTATTGTAAATTTTTAACATGGATTCTTATGTTGATTATAGAAATATTGGTGATTAACACCACAAACGGATGGGATATTAAAGGCAGCAACAGTGGGGGACCGAGAAGTACGCTAATTCCTTTTCGATTCTGAATAGCTGCATAGAGTGCTTAAGAGTATCACGGAATGAAGCTCTTAACAACATCCTGGAAGGCGAAGCTGGCATCGGCTTACAGTAAGCATTGAGGAATCAATGCCGTAATCAGTCCAAACGTCATCCCGCTTCCTACTAAAATCGTATGGGAAATTTCAACTGCCGCTCGCCCTTCGATAGTATGCTGCCTGTCGAGTACCGGCGTCGGATCGACGTTCCTGTTGAGTACGAGTAAACCCCTGCTTAGCAGGTAACCAAGTCCTCCTCCGACCGCTACCCGCGTAACGGGGTTATTGAGAATATCTGCAAATTCCATAATGCCGCATTGTACTACTCAGGCATAATTTCCGTCGATAGGGTTTTTGACAACATCAATTTGTGGTGTAATATCATGAGTCGAATTTCTTATGAAATCAAAAAATATTGGTCTTTTCCACGACTTGAAGGGATATAACCTTGACCTTTTTAAGTCGGACTTGAGTGCCGGGTTGGTCACCGGCATTATCGCAATACCTTTATCGCTCGCGCTCGCGATCGCAACCGGCGTTCCTCCCATATGGGGCTTGTACACCGCCTGCGTTGCAGGACTTATCGCCTCGATTTTCGCGGGGTCTCGATTCAGCGTGTCGGGTCCCGCTGCCGCAATGGTTCCGATACTTGCAGCAATTATCGAGCAGTACGGGGTGAACGCATTGCCGTTTATCGGAGTGATTGCCGGCATTTTTCTCGTACTATTCGGAATTTTGAAGATCGGTACCTTGATCAAGTATATACCGCTATCGGTAACCTTAGGATTTACGGCTGGTGTCGCTATTACGCTTTTCTTCGGACAGCTGAATGCGTTTTTGGGGTTAACTGGTATCCATGCTCATGAGCATTTTCATGAGAAGCTGATTGAAACATTCACGCATCTGAATACCATTAATGTTCCGACGGTAATTATCGGGCTGGTTTCTTTGGGCATCCTGATAGTCATGCCGAAGATCAAGCAATTTTCTAAGGTTCCCGCTTCGCTCATCCCCGTTATTTTTTGCACGATGACCGTAATGAACGTGCCGTTTTTCCAGGGCGTTAAGACTATCTCAGATGTCTACGGCCAAATACCGGCCGGGTTTCCTCCGTTTCATCTCGTAAGCATACCAGCTGTCAGCATGGTTGATCTTATTTCCGCAGGCTTGAAAGTAGCCTTCTTGATTTCGATCGAATCTCTTTTGTGCGCCGTGGTCGCTGATAAAATGACGCGTACTCGGCATAAGTCGAATAGGGAATTGATATCGCAAGGTATCGCAAATATCATCACCCCGCTTTTCACCGGCATTCCGTCGACTGCAGTCATTGCAAGAACCGGAACTTCCATAAAGGCAGGGGCAAAGTCTAGAATTGCCGCTTCCATACACGCTCTGGTTGTACTTACGTTCATCGTCGCGCTCGCAAAACTTGGGGGAGAGATCCCGCTTACCGTCCTTAGCTCGATTCTCTTTATTACTGCCTACAAAATAAGCGAGCAGAAAGAAATTCGGCATCTACTATCGAGAGCGCCGAAGTTCGATATCTTTGTTCTCTTCCTGACGCTTGCCCTGACGGTATTTATGGATCTTACCATCGCTGTCGCGGTAGGCTTGATTCTGTCAGCGCTCAATGTTTTCAGGAAAGTATCGGTTATTCATACCCACGAAATTGATTACGAAAACAGATTCAAGCACCTGCAGTACTCGGAATTCCTTGAGAAGCACCCAGAGGTCGAAATTGTGTCTCTTGAAGGCAATCTTTCTATGGGGGCTACTCAGGCATTAGGGGAGAAGGTCGAAATTAACGAGACGACGAAAGCAGTCGTTTTGCGTTTCAGGGAAATACATTACACAGACCTTTCTGGTCTTGAGGCACTCAACCAATT
>CAZVIJ010000043.1:15127-17071 GCA_964626735.1 uncultured Candidatus Saccharibacteria bacterium | reverse complement strand
CATCAAAACGATGATCATTAACCCGAATGTCAAAGTAACGGGTAAAGCTTGAATGTTGGATAAATTAGCGAATGAGACTACGTAGCTGATGAGGGTTTGCCAAATGCTTCTAGAGGCATCAGCTTTCTCGATAGCCTCTTTTAAATGAGCGGTAAACAGGTCCAAAAAAGTTACGAAGCTGGTTGTGCCCAAAAACTTGTTGTTGAGCGAATTCGTAAAATCTATGGATAGGGACATCAAGAGTCTTCCGAACATAATCATGAAAAGCGTCAGCATTATCCTCGCCCCCATTGATTTAAGAGCCTCAAGCTTATTTGCAGACGGTTCTTCTGTCGCGACGATTTTAAGTCCAAGGAACACGAGAAGCACCGCAAGCAATGAAAGCGCTACCGCATTCGTTTTATTAAAATAGTCCCGCGTACTTTTGATCGCGTGGCCCGAGACATCGAAAGTTTCTTTCGATGTTGCAACGTTCGGTGTAGAGCCGACGAAACCGTCAAGCACAGGCCTGAAGAAATCTACCACAGCACGCAAACCGTCTACCGCGATGAGCTTCTTTTGCGTATCTGGCGATTTCTCATCGCCTCGGGGAATGTTATAGACGTATTCGTGATTTGATCGAACGCCTTCAACCAATGGGTGAACTTGGATAACGGAATGGAACAGGAGAAGAAAAAGAATAATGGGAATACCGAAGACCACACCGAGCAGTAAGATATTCTTGAGTGTCGTTACCCGTATCGTGAGAAGAAAAGAATTAACTGCAGACTTGCCATCCTTTAGGGCAGCTTTCGTAAACTCAATAACCCCTACCAGCAGCGTTTCGTAATTTTCTGATTTTAGAAACGTACTTTTCATTATTGGTGAGCGAGTATGAATGCCTTCAATGAAGCGGCGATGGTTGTTGCCCCAAAGATTATGAATCCCCCGAGGAGCACGCGATACATGAAGCTTTTTATTTCTGTCTTGCTGTTAGTATCATCGCCGCTCATCACAAGCTTGACTCCGAGAAACGCAAGTACGATTCCCATTATCGGCAACGTATAGTGCTGTACCGTTCCGACAATACCATTCAGCAAGTCATCCAAATTGCCGAAAGCGATGTAATTGTTTTCAGCGGCCCTCACGAGGAGCGAGCGTCCGAATAAAATAGCAAGCGTCTCCATAAACAGAAGAATCTTGGTGGCAGAATATTTTGTTTTTTTACCGATTTGTGACATATGAACAGATGAATTATCACGTGATACGTGCGGTAAAAATATGAGTCACTAATACGTAAAAAAGGCCACCCATACCGAGCGGCCTTTCCAAATGTGTAGTGCTGTTTATTGCACATTCAATAGCTCTACATCGAAAACGAGATCATAATTCGGTTTGATAACTCCACCTTCCCCCAACGCTCCGTAGCCGAGAGAGGACGGAATTTTAAGCGTACGTTTTCCGCCAACTTTCATACCATCAAATCCCTGGTCCCATCCTTTTATTACTTGGCCTCCACCGAGAACGAAGGTGAACGGCTGCTTTCCTACCGAAGAATCAAAGACAGTACCGTCAACGAGTTTCCCCGTATAGTTAACGGTAATCGTTTTGCCTTTGACAGCTTCCGTACCGGAACCGACTTGCGTATCCTCTTTCACGAGCTCTTTGAATACACCAATATTGGGATCTGGGTTGTTTGGATCTTGCGTTGGAATAGGACTTACGGTTTCGGCTTCCGGAGTGGCATTAACATCGGTCTTGTTAAGTGAATTTGCATCATTCAATGCAGTTGATGGATCTTCTTGTTTGCTAAGCTTTTTGAATGCAAACGCTGCTCCTCCGATAATGGCAAAGATCACGACGACACCGCAGATGACATAGATAGTTTCAAGATTTTTTTGCATGGTAGAGTAAGTTTATCGGATGTAACAATATTTCTCAATTTACATCCAAGCGACTTTGTGT
>CAZVIJ010000043.1:0-15117 GCA_964626735.1 uncultured Candidatus Saccharibacteria bacterium | reverse complement strand
TGTAACGGGCGCGTACCATAATTGACACATGTGGCACAAGTGCTACACTCAGTCCGGTGGTAGTGAGATATGCGATACTTCACTTTCAATGAACCGACGTATATCAGGTTTCTCCACCGAATTTGTTGTTTGGCGTACAGGATGGTAGTGAGCTCGGTAATACTTCACTTATAATGAATCATAGGGATGAGCAGCATTTCGCAGGGGTTCAGCCTGCGGAAGACCGGTTCGAGTCCGGCGTCCCGCTCAGGGAAACCTGGTGGAACGATAGACAACCAATTACCACGCAATTTTCTCCATCCTGTTCTCGAAACAAGAAAGGAATACGATGTCAAAGTTCAATGTAAAATCAATCGCCAAAACGATACTCAATTACGAAGGGGCACCGGCTTTTCAGCAAAGCCCCGAGATGGAACTCTTGTCCGTCTTATTGACATCGTTTGCGACATCCCAGTTCTACCGAAGCGAAGCAGAAACGTATGAACGAATTATCGAACTTTTGGCTCAACTCAAAGATAAGAAGTTTGCGGCTAAAGCGGCAGTATATGCAAGGACCCAGTTCGGGATGCGTTCGATCACGCATGTCTTAGCTGCTGAGATCGCACATACGGTTAAGGGGGCAACTTGGAC
The DNA here is from genome assembly GCA_964626735.1 of uncultured Candidatus Saccharibacteria bacterium. Lineage (GTDB taxonomy): Bacteria > Patescibacteriota > Dojkabacteria > JAOAGR01 > JAOAGR01 > CAZVIJ01. The sequence continues at coordinate 14,487 of CAZVIJ010000043.1, read as the reverse complement.
GAAATCGTTTTTCGACAAAATCATTTATCGACCCGACGATATGATGGAGATCCTTGCGTATTACTTGAATAAATACGGTAAACCGATTCCGAATTCGATGAAGAAAGGTTTTCAACGGGCATTCGGCAGATTTAACGAGTATGAGCTTGCCAAATACCGGAAGGATTACGCATCCGTCTCGCTCATCGATATCGTGAACATCGTACGGCCGGTTCCGCAAGAAGGCAATCGGGAAGCGCTTCAGAAGCTTGTTGCAGACAAACTTCGTTCATTCGATACGTGGGAAAGCGAAGTTACCAAAGCCGGTCAAGATGCGGACGTTGAATCAGTCGAAGAAAAAAAGAAAGACGCTTGGACAAAATTAGTTAGTACGAAAAAAATTGGGTACTTCGCGCTCCTCCGCAATTTGAGAAATATTCTGCTCAATGCACCTGAGGTTCTAGACGAGGCGTTGGCTATGCTTGTTGAAGAAAAGAGAATCAGAAAATCGCTGGTTCTTCCATTTAGATACATGACGGCTATCGAGGAAATCGAGAAAGAAAATGAGGATGGTGTTCGAAAAATATTAACTGCATTGAATAATGCCGTCGATATTTCGCTCTCAAACGTTCCTCAGTTTAAAGGCCGCAATCTTATCGCACTTGATGTCTCCGGTTCGATGATGGGGAAGCCCATCAAAATCGGGTCATTATTTGCCTCTGTACTATATAAGACGAATGACAGCGATTTGATGCTCTTTTCAGACGATGCTCAGTATATTTCTTTGAATCCTGGCGATTCAACGCTTACGCTTGCGAAGTCAATCTACGATTACTCGTTCAAAATCAATGGGGGCACGAACTTCCATGCGATATTCGAAAGCGCTAACAAGGCTTATGATCGGATTTTCATACTTTCTGATATGCAAGGATGGGTCGGGCCTGGAACGCCGGTAAAGGTTTTCGAAGAGTATCGACGTAACACCGGTGCAGATCCGTTCGTATATTCGATTGACTTACAAGGATACGGTTCGCTTCAGTTTCCCCAAAGGAAAATATTCTGCCTCGCAGGATTCTCTGAAAAATTATTTGACGTAATGGGATACCTCGAGAAAGATCAAAACGCTTTCATACAAGAAGTAGAGAAGATTGAACTATGAGCGAAAAGCCCAAGCTAAAGCGCGTGGTAATTTACGTCCCCGAAAAGGACTACAAGATACTACGCGCTTTGCTTATTATTAAAGGCATGTCGGTATCTGGTTGGATACGCGACATCATTAAAAGTTTTTTGAAAGAGAATTCGAATAGAGTATAGTGAGTCATGTCAAAGGTTTTGCTGATTGCAATACTGGTTATCGCGGTAGTGAGTGGTTTGTACGTATACCAGTCCTACAATAAGAACAGAAAAGTTACGCTCGACACCGATTCCTTCAATAACACGCTTACCATTTCGAGCCCCGCGTTCAAACTGAACGAGAAGATTCCATCACAGTACACCTGCAGCGGAGAGGGGAAGTTTCCCCCCATAAAAATCCAAGGCGTATCGTCTGCCTCAAAATCTCTAGCGTTAATTATAGACGATCCGGACGCGCCGTTGGGCACGTTTACGCATTTCGTGGCTTGGAACATACCACCGGAAACGAAATTGATAGATAGCATCAACAGTACTAAGGAAATGGTGGTCGGCAGAAACAGCGAAGGTAAATCGAAATACACTCCATTCTGTCCTCCTGTCGGGCAGCACCGTTATTTCTTCAAGGTATTTGGCCTCAATAAAACAGTATCGCTGGATCAGTCGGCTAACAGAAAAGACCTCGAGAAAGAGTTGGGAGATTCCTTAACCGACAAAGGGGAATTTTATGGAGTGTATGTAAAGTAGGCGACAGGTCGCTTCAAAACAAAACCCGCCCTAAGGCGGGTCGAAGAAAATATGAATTTTTCTATTTGGGCTCGATTATACCGTATCCCTTTTTCGAACTTTTAGAGTTGATGCGATAGACGACGCTATACTTACCGTTATCTATATTCTTGAACAGGAAGCATGGGCGGTTCATCATCTCCATCATTTCGATAGCCTCTTCGACATGAAGCGGAGAGTTATCGAAGAAGTATTTCCGCTCAACGATCGAGTACTGAGGAGTTTCGTTCATCATAAAGGTATACTCAGCCATATCGTCAGCGACACCGATATTTCTTTCGTCAGAGTCAATTTCTCTAACGCTTGCTTTGTTGGTATGCGCATCATTCAGCTTATCGTAGAACTTAACAATTCTACTACGGTATTTATCGGAGATTTGGTCAATTACCTGATATAGGTCATTCCCCTTTTCGCGGACAACGAAACCAGAGTGGGGAAGATCCACCTCGAGGCTGATCGCATAGGTCTTGCCGGCCCGGGAAGAGTCCATTTGGAGTTTGCACGTTAGGGAAATTATGTCTTTTGTCTCGCTCTCGTGTTTGGTGAGTTTTTTCTCGAGGTAGTTGGTAACTGAGTCAGATGCCTCGAAATTAACGTAATTTACTTTGAGCGTGTTTTTTATCTTTGACATAGTTGATAATTTAATTATCAACTATTATGTAGTACAATATTACTCAATATTCCCTATATCTTGCGGAAAACTCATGAAATACGTATTATTATTGGCCATAAAAATCTACCAATTTTTCCTTTCATTCGACCATGGCATTCCGCATAAATTATTCCCCCACGTACGGGTATGTATATACCACCCCAGCTGCTCGGCATATGGGTATGAATCCATTAAGCGTTACGGCACGTTTGTCGGATCATACTTGGCAATAAAACGAATTCTTCGATGCGGCCCGTGGTCCGAAGGTGGTCTTGATCCCGTTCCGGAGCTTGATGTGCCGAAAATAGTTACGTATATTTGATGTATGATGGTCAGTGTTACAAAACTGTATAAACAGGTTGGACACAAGGAACTTTTTTCTGATCTAAACCTCATCGTCAATGAAGGAGAAAAAATTGCTATCGTCGGAAGGAATGGCTTGGGAAAGACTACGCTGTTTAGGATTCTCACAGGCGAAGATCCCGAGTTTGACGGCCAAATCGAATTGCGGAAAGATGCGAAGGTTGTAATGACGCGGCAGGAGCACGTTTTCCCATCCCATATCTCGGCGCTCGAGTATATCCTCGACGAAGTGCCGAGCTTTAGGGAGCTACAGAGAATAATTCAAAAAGGGCTCAGGAAGGACAGCTCCATGCAGGAAATCGAGGAGTATACGGAGTGCGTCAATCGTTTTGCCCATCACGACTATTATCACATTGAGGAAAATATTCTCGTTGCCCTTGAAGATTTTCAGATCGATATGGATAAGGCGCTTGCTCCGTTATCGCGGCTCTCCGGTGGAGAGAAGCGATTTGTCGAGTTGGTAAGGCTTATGTATAGCGGGGCAGACTTAGTTTTGATCGATGAGCCGACTAATCATATGGATTATGTTGGTAAGGAACGGTTTATCCGATGGTTAAAAGACTCGAAGCAGACAGTACTAGTTATCACCCATGACAGGGACGTTCTACAAGAGGTCGAGCGGATAGTCGAAATTAAAGACAAGCAGGCAACAAGCTATTCAGGCAATTATGAAGCATATTTGGCACAAAATAGTCTGAAAACCGTAACGGGGGTCACACAATACGAACTAGACCTTAAGAATCTCGAAATACTCCATAAGAAAATGCTTGCAGCACGCGATCATAAGGAGAAGTCCAAATCTGACGGTGCACGCACCTCCGCACGAAAGTTGGAGGAGAAGTACCAAAGGCAATACGATCAGCTTAAAGAAGCATTGCAAAAACCGTCGTTCTGGATCGACCAAGAATCCCTCGCCGCATTTTCTGAGACCGTCGTGGACAAGTACGAAAAATACAAAGAAAGGAACATAGTAATTAAAGAAAAGCAGGCGGGGATTTCCCCGAGAAGGCTCTTGCAGATTAGAAGTTTATCTATCGGATACTCGAGCAGGCTTTTCAATGATCTCAACTTCGAGATGTACCACTACGATAAAGTGCACATTAGGGGCAGAAATGGCGCAGGCAAGTCAACGTTGGTCAAAACGATCATCGCATCGGCGACCGGAGCGGAAAGCCAGACTACAATCTTCCATGGTGAAATCCGTGCTGCGGATAAGCTCCGTATAGGAATTTACGAACAGGAAATATCACCGGAGTATCTTGGGCTGACTTTGGGAGCTGGAGTCGAAAATATTTACAAATCCCTCAACATGCCAATAAACGATCAAAAAGTACGTAATGTACTGGGAAGGTATCTGTTCGACCCTATCGAAGATGCAAGGATCCACATCGGTAACCTTTCCGGTGGACAAAAGGCGAGATTCCAATTAATCAAGATGCTGGCTAATAACCCCAACCTTCTCATTTTAGATGAGCCGACCAATCACTTGGACTTACCGTCTATCGAGGAGTTGGAAAAAGCCCTCATGGAATTTGAGGGCGCTATCATATATGTTACCCACGACCGGCTTTTTCAGGGGAAACTGGGAGGCAAAATAATCGACATCTCCAATTAAAGTTCGTTCGTTTCCGGAGCTGGAGGGATATAGCCGAGAGCCAATTTGCCGTCTGCGACTGCAGCCAAAATTTGCTTCGTTTCGAGAGAATTGATATGTCCCTGACGTGTATTGTCATTCGGTAGTCCCATTTCAGTAAACATATCATCGAGCGTTGCCGACATCACTTCAGGTGGAATAGGGGTATTTCGCTTTAAGCTCGGGGATTGCAGAACACGTGTAGCGGCAATGATGCTTACCACTTCTTGAGCATGTCTATCGAGCATTGAATTAACCTTTTCGATCTGCGATTCCTTTCCTACCATGTCGCCAACGACACTTGCGAGATCTAAATCGGTATTACGGGATACAACTAGATTTATTAGTGTCCACAACCTTTTGTACTGGGAATCGTTAAGTTCTGTTCTATGCAGCTTATCTAGGTCGGACAGTGCGAGATCTAGAGTGTCTTGGTCTACGGCATTTCCTCTTCGGAACGCACTTAAAGCATTTCTTAAAATAGAATTCACTTTAGCAGTCGTTTCAGGTCGGATTTCGTTGGAATTTGTTTCTGTGCTCATGATTAGTTAGTTAAATTTCCCTATAATAACAAAGTGGCAAATTGCCACCATACCTTATCTCCCATGAAGAAACTGCTAAAAATTGACTGGATTATCCTGCTTTGTACGCTAATCTTGCTGAGTATCGGCCTTTTCACGCTTTACTCGCTGACGAACACGGGACTTGAGGCGAGGGCGGATTTCTTCCAAAAAGAATTTACGAACCAGCTTATCTTCTCGTTGATCGGGATTTTCTTGGCAATACTTATCTTCTACGTCTCCCCGCTTTATTTCAGGTTTAAGTTCATTCTCGCACTCATTTTCTTGTTCACGATCGGGCTGCTCGTGTTCACGATCTTGTTCGGTCTCGATATTAGGGGAGTGCGAAGGTGGATCGTAATCGGGAGTAGGGTGCTCGAAGACGGCACGATCGTCGGCGGTATCACCATTCAAGCTTCCGAGTTCGCAAAAATCTCCGTTATCGTGATTACTTCAGCACTACTTTCGTATTCACTGCAGTTAAGCGAAGAAGCACAAGCGAGCATGAGCAAGCTCAAGCTTTTCTTGTATAAGAACAAATATATATTCGTTTCGATTATCACGAATCTGCTCGTACTCGCTACTATTTTCGCCCAAAAGTCATTAAGCGTCGCGACAGTCATCGGTTTTATAATTTTCACCATTATGTTCGCGAATACCAAAAACAAGCTAAACATAATCCTTATCCTCATCGCGTTCGCGCTGGGATTCGCGGGCAGCAATACGATCTTCTTTACGTTTGGCCTGCCGACACGAATCCTTCTTATCGGCAGCGCGTTTGCATTGTACGGAATCGCGGTCTTTATAGAAAAACTCAACGAGTACGCGATTTTCATAGCGATAGCGATTGGGCTTATAACGGGCTCTCTTGTAATGAACTTTATGTGGAACCATGTCATCCACGATTACCAAAAGGAAAGAATCACGACCTTCATCAACCCGAACAGAAACAATCAATCGGAGGGGTATCAGCAGCAGCAATCGAAGATATCCATCGGTGCAGGTCAATTTTTCGGGCAAGGCTTCAGGCAAATATCAAACTCCCGGTTGTTGCTGCTTCCCGAGCCGACGACGGACTTCATCTTCGCGATCTACAGCTACAAGTTCGGTTTTATCGGTTCACTGATCGTCATAGCACTCTATCTGCTTCTCATCACGAGGCTCTTTTATATGGCTGACCGGATGAACGATAAATTTAGCAGCCTCGTGTTGGTTGGGACTGCCTCAATGATACTCATACAGTTCTTCTCGAATATCGGAATGAATATCGATATGCTCCCAGTTGGCGGTACCACGCTACCCTTCATAAGCGCCGGAGGCTCTTCGCTCATGTCGATGATGATCAGCATCGGTATTTGCGAGAACGTAATCGCTACCAATAAGATGGAGAAGAATATGCACCAACGAAAGGACAAGGTCCTAATCAACGGTTGGAATATCTAGTCCTACTCTCGAGCGAGTATGAGGGCGTCTTCCGTAATAATTACCTTGTAATTACGGTCTTCGTTTTGGACATTCACCCCTGCGCTCGAAATAAACACGCTCTCTGCAAGCCATTTGTATTTGCCAGGGTTTTCCTGGAGCTTCTTGGCGAACGCATCCGGACCACCATTAAGATCTTTGACGGTAACGCCATATTTTGAATAATCCGAAGCCTCTTGGAAACCGGGAAGGATCCGATTGACCTTATACATAGGCTTTACGCCAAGGAACGTAACCTTGTCGTTCCACTTTACGAAATCAGCATTGATAAAAATCTGGTCGCCGACCATGTCGAAATCTACTTCCTTATCGTCAGAAGGTGACTTAGAGTTCCAAACGGCACCTAAACCGGAAACGTCGTCGTAGGGAATATATTTAACCGTAAATGTAGGCTTTCCGTCCTTTATAACTTTCTTGGAAACATGAAGATCAGCGACAACTTTCTCTTGGGTGAAAACCCGGTAGGTATGGAGCCAAATTGCCGTAGAGAATATTCCTCCGATGATAATCACGAGGGTCAGCAAGAAGACGGTTGCAAGTAAGAGACTTGTTAAACTTCTTTTGCGTCGAACTTTAACAACCTTTTTTACCAGCACCGGCTGCTGGGTAGTATTGTTTGCTGCCACATTCTCTGTTTGCATACACTATTATACTAGATAATAGTCCATTTTCCTCAATCTTTATATGGATCGAATTCTTCTTCGCCAGCCATGACTACGCCGAGCGGTGTTAAGGTATGAAGTACTTTGATAGTTTTATTGTGGTGCTCGAGTACATCAGACAAGCGTCGATACACATGTGGAGCTTCGTCGAGACCTCCACCTCGTAATATGACACCTTTGTCGTTGAGCCAGTCGATCATCATTTTTTCAGAGATATTGCCCTCTGAGACCCTCACTTTACGGCCTTGTTTAATTTTGAACTTGCCGGCAGCTTGAGTACGACTCATAACCCTGCCTGCACCGTGTACAGTTGAATAAAGGGTGGATTTGCTCTCGGGGGTATCCAAGCCAACGACGATATACGAGTCGTCACCCATACTTCCTCCGATAAAGCTGACTTGTCCCGGATGGGCCGGGGTAGAACCTTTGCGGACAACAACAAGTTCCTCGCCATCGTGTACCTCTTTCCAAGCAAAGTTATGGTGGTTATGGACTTCCTCAAGTATTTTGGCTCCGAGCTCCTTGGCGATTGTTCTACAAACCCACTCGCGACCCGCATACGCATACCGCCCCGCAAGGCTCATAGCTTGGAAGTAACGGTCTCCCAGCTCCGTGGTTAGGTCGAAAAGCACATAATCTTCGACAACCGGCTCATCCCATTTCTTGTGTTGTGCCAAGTTGATGAATCCGCTTGCCGTTTTATGCCCCAATCCTCTGCTGCCGAAGTGAACGCCAATCCAGACGAAACCGTCCTCGTCGGCAAAGATGTCGACGAAGTGGTTGCCCGATCCCACCGTACCCAGTTGTTTCCGAGCGAGGTCGTTGAGTCTTTTCTGGAGATCTTTGCCGGGATACGCTTTCCACTCTTCAGCTTCGAACAGCTCATGGTCAACTTCAACGTCGTTGACTCGACCAATACCGAACGAAATGTTCTTCTGGATCATATCGAGCGCTTTGTTTATGTCGAGTTCCTTAGCCTGTATATCAAGCTTGACTGCCATATTTCCGCAACCGATATCGAAACCGACACCGACCGGGGAGACTTTATCCTTATAAGCCATAACGCCACCGATCGGCATTATGTACCCAACATGGCCGTCTGCCATTAACGCTCCCCTGGTAGCAAGCGTTAGACACAACTCAAACTGCTCCAGCGTCTGAGCGTCGTGGTTTCCGAATACGGGATTGCTGTCCATACCAATAACCGTATTATAACCCGAAATGTCAATTCTATGTATCTTTACGGACTATCCCGGTATAATGAACTAATGGACCAGAATCCGCCACCAAATGAAGAAAATAGGCCTGTTTTCATCATCTCCAGGAACTGGCCTCGATTCCTTGCAGCCACAATCGATGGCATATTCACACTTATCCCAACCTTCGCCATGTACGTGCTTATTTTCTTGCCTGGATTCGTGCTGTTTTACCAAAAGAACCAGACAGCGTTCCAAATATACGTATATCTCGGTTTCCTGACCCTATTAGTCTTCTTTTTCGGGTTCGCATTCGTCTACTTTATCTATTGGCCAGCAAAGCATAACGGTCAAACCTTCGGAAAAAAGCTCATGGGTATCCGTGTCGTTACCGAGATGGGGGAGGTTCCTCGTCTTTGGACATTCGTTATACGGTACACGATACAAGTCGCGTTAGCCCAATTGGTCGGCGTCTTCCAGTATATCGTAATCTTTTTCGACCCGCAGAGAAGGGCGATCCACGATATGATAGTCAAGACCTTCGTTATAGAACTAGAGTCCTAAATCTACTCGCCCAAGCAAACCTATAACCGCACTCTATGTGTAATGATAATAGGTCGACATTCATCTATAATTACAAACGATGCAAAACTGGAAATTTTTACTGCTCGGCATTACTGGCGACCTATCCAAACGAAAAATTCTACCTGGGCTGGCTCAATTCGCCGACCACTATTCGAAAGATGTAACTATCAGTCTCACCGGATACTCGCGTAGTGTGCCCGACGATGCTGAGATACAGGGTATACTCGATAAAAATACGCTCGACGGCAAGCATAAGTTGCAGAACGTAAGTTATATCCAGGGCGAATATAACGATCCTCGCTTCTTTACGGATATGCTCTCCAGCTTAAAGCCGGGAGAGCGTCTTGTCGTGTATTTCGCGGTACCTCCGGTCGTCTTCATTGAGCTACTGAAAATTTTCTGCCCGTATAACGCTAAGAATCTCGACATTCTCATCGAAAAGCCTTTCGGCAACAATATCGAGGAAGCGGAGAAGATCTTGATGATACTTGAAGCGTGCGGCCTCATCGAAAATGTCCACTTCGTCGACCACTACATCTTCAAAAGCTCCTCAATTCTCAACGAGGAGGTCAAGGAGAAACTAATTGCAGTAAAGGAAAAGAAAATAAAGCATATAACGATTCAAGCCCTGGAGAGCCTTGATATCCAAGATAGAAAAGGCTATTACGAAGGCGTCGGGTCGTTCAAGGACATGTTTCCCGCCCATCTGATGTCAATGTTGGACCTCTCGGTCAAGACATACAAGCAGGATATCGATCCTAAGATTTACGAGTCGTTCTCCGTTGATTCTGTCGTTATGGGTCAATACGCGAGCTACCGAAACGACGTCGAGTCCCAAACTTCGACGACCGATACATATTTCAAAGTCGACGGAAGCTTCGAGATTTTCCCGGGGGAGCGTATTTCGGTTTGTTTCGAATCGGGAAAAAAGCTGGGTCTTAAGAAGACACAAATTACCATTCAATTTGAAGACGGTGACATACTCACATGGAATATCGAACCCGACAAGAAGATTCATCTTTCTGGAGGCAGTGGCTTCGAGTACGACCTATCATCGAATAAGTTAGACCATACCAACGTTTTCGAACGTATTCTCATCAGGAACCTTTGGAGGTTCTTGAGCGTCGAGTATGTCTTGCTCGGATGGAAAATCTACGGGAAAGTCATTTCATTTGTACAAGCCGACCATACCCCCGTCAAAATTTACCGAGACGAGGTATGGCCAGTTCAATTCATCGAATGAGGCTCAGTACCGTATTACTTGAATATTCGAAACTCCTGCGCTTGCATTGACGGTAACCTTCTTAGAAGTCGTATCGTAGCCGGGCGTGCGGAATTTATTGTCTGCCACTTTATCGAATCCATCAAAATTCTTGCTCGAAAGGCCACCGGAATATTTGATTTCGCAACCCGAATCTTTAGGGATATAGAGCGTCAGAGAGCTAGCGCCGACTGACAAATCGATATTCGCCATTTCCTGACGATTGCCTAATTTCATATCAATTGACGACGCTCCGCCACTCAGTTTAACGGAAACAACCTTGTAGGCTGACAAGTCGAAATTGCCTTCGCTCGCTCCGACATTCATGTCAATAGTCCACTCGGTATTGGGATTAAGCGACAAATCTGCGGTATTCCTGTTGGCTCCGGCAGTAAACAGGGGAATACGCTGATCGACCAGCTTGAACGTGACTGATTCGTGGGTATCGCTTCGTTGGGTGGTAAGCTCGTAATCTCCGATCGATGATGAGGTGGTAGCTTGCGCTAGATACGAGGTCGAGTCGGATATCGAGAATTTACCGGCGCCCACGGAATACTTCAAAGAGGCACCGGTTGTCGACTCGTTATACGTCAGTTGAAGATTCTGCTCTTTTACATCACCGTTCCACGACGCCTTGCGCGGTATAAATTCGTAGCCGCGGTTACGGGGGAATACAGCGGCTTTATAGACCGTAGATCCCAAGAGGATTGCCAACAGTACCAAGATCAATGACGTTACCGCCTCTCGCTGCGCCAAAAGTGCGATACCGATTAAGATGAGCAGCACTGGCCAGAGCTTGAGCAACGTCGTGACAAAACGTAGGTTTACGCCATAATTGTCGAGCAGAAAAAGCAACCCGACCGTAAGGAGCAGGAATCCAAAAAATAATTTTCCGTTGTGCATCAAGACCTCCTCGAGAATGACTTAGTTATAAGTATAAACCCGATAACGACAAGTAGAAGGGGCCATAGCTTTCCGATGCCGAGTTCTGGGATAAAATTGCTGATAAGAAAGATTGCGCCAAGACTGATAAGTATCAACCCTGCCGTTAAGCCGCCACGCCGTTCTTTCTGTGCCGGCTGTGGACGTACTTGGGCAGCGGCTGCAGGCACATTTTGCGTCTGCGTCTGATTTTGTTTATTTTGAGGTGTCTCCATATATTAATTGCTATTTTACTGCAACGATCAGCTTTTGTTAAATAGTCATACTTCAATCGTATTCTGATAGAATGAACCAAGTGGCAAAAATTACGATAAACCAGGACCTTCCGATCGCGGCGTTTGAGGAGGAAATTATAGAAAAATTCGAGACTTCCTCGAACCTAATTGTCATAGGAGAAACGGGGTCGGGCAAAACCACCCAGTTGCCGCTCATGCTCCTAAAGTCGGCCTCGAAGTACCAAGATCTCACCCACGGCAAGATAGCGGTGACCCAACCTCGTCGGATTGCGGCTACATCGGTTGCTGCATACGAAGCCACTCTGGTGGGGGAGGAGCTGGGCGAAAGTATCGGATTCAAGATTCGCTTTGAAGAGAAGGTATCCGATACGAGCAAGATTATCTTCATGACTGACGGCATTATGCTTCGAGAGGCGCAGCTGGACCCGCTCCTGCTCGACTACTCGGTTGTTATGGTGGATGAAGCTCATGAACGCAATATAAACTCCGACTTCCTGATCGGGCTCTTGGTCGATATCCAAAAGAAGCGCAAACTGAAAGGAGTAATACCGCTGAAGATATTGGTAACTTCCGCAACCCTCGAAAAGGAAAAGTTCGAACGATTCTTCAACATGATCGAAGGGGAATCGCTCGCATCGGTTGAAGTTCCGGGCAGGCTCTTTCCCATTACCACGATTTATGAAAAAAGGGAGGTATTCGCGTACGAGCAGACTGCCGCTGAGAAAGTACGCACGATCGTTCATGAAGGAAAGCGCGGAGACATTCTTATCTTCATGCCGGGCAAGCGCGAGATCGAAAAAACCAAAGAGGCGATACAGGCACTCGACAACTTCGATGGCATGAATCTGGAGATAATCACTATACATGCGAACCTTCCCATCGAGGAGCAGAATAAAATTTTCGTAGAGACCGACAAACGCAAAGTAGTTATTGCGACCAATATCGCGGAAACCTCTTTAACAGTGCCGGGGATTGTCTTCGTCATCGATTCGGGATTGATAAAGCAAATGGAGTTCAACCCCCATTCCGGAATCAACAGCCTTATAACGCAACCGCATGCGCGCAAAGGACTCGAACAACGAAAGGGAAGAGCGGGTCGAATAGAGCCCGGCGTATACTACGCTCTCTATACCGAACAGTCGTATGCATCTCGGCCAGAATTCCAAAGACCCGAAATTCTCAGGACATCACTTTCCCAAATGGTTCTGATCATGAAGCGGGTGGGGATAAACGATATTGAGCACTTTCATTTCGTCGACTCGCCTGAACCAAACCTGCTCCATAATGCCTTAACCGAACTGACTCGATTGGGAGCTTTGGATAGGGACGGAACTATCACGGCAAAAGGACTTACCATGGCAAGCCTGCCTCTCGAACCAAGGTTAGCGAATCTCATAATAGAAGCCCAAAAGAACCACTGCGTCGAATCTATCGTTACCATAAGCTCGTTTCTGGAACTGAAGCCGATTATCCTGAATCTTACGGAGGATGACTTCCTCAAAAAGTATGACGAAGACATAACGCTGCAGGCGGGAGAGAAATATGATAAAGCGTACGGGAATTTCAGAAGCTACTTGAGTACGATTCGTGGTTTAGAGTACGAAGGTTCTGACTTCATGACGATTTTGAAAATTTGGAAATTGTGGCTTAAGAATGAGATGCGACACGAATGGGCAGAGATGATGTATTTGTCTTCCGAAACACTCGATGAGGGAGCCAATATCCGCGAAGAGCTACTTGATATCGTCAGAAAATCGGGTTACGAGCCGGAGGACAAGCATGGCCCCGATTTAGAGATGCGTATAGAAAAAACTCTGGTGTCTGCATTCAAGTTCAACATTCTGGTCCGTCAACCGAACGGTACCTATCGTAACGCTCGTCTAAATCAATCTGGAATCCGTCTCCATAATTCGAGCGTACTTATCAAAGACAAGCCGTATTATGCACTGGCGTTTGAAGTGATCGAGATATCGGAGATAGATGCGCTCCCGAAGCTGAGCGCACGAATTCTTCATGGACTTACCGATCAGGCTATACGCTCACAATTCCCAGAAATCTATAAAAGACAACGGAGCGATCGATTTAGATCACCCCGCCGAAATCCGAGATTCCAAAGCAATCGCTCTCGGGGAAGGAGAAGAAGGTAGGTCACAATAGTTCCTGTATGACCGTAATATCTCTCGTATAGATATAATAGCCTTGAACAAAGTTCATCGCATTAAGTTCGGTAATCATATCTTTCACGAAATCCATCCCGACCTTCCTCATTGCCTGATCGTCAGCCGCTTTTTCTAGTTCGGCAACAACGGCTTCAGGCAGAGCAATGCCACCAAGCCCCTTTATAACTTCAAGCATCTTTGGGGAAGTGATAGGAATATGCGATGCGATTATTGGCGCGGGTACAGAAGCGTACCGCTCATCCAACCCTGCTTTCCATCTCCTGATATTTTCGATATCGAACGACGCCTGGGTTACGAAGAACGAAGCGCCTGCTTTCATCTTTTCGTCAAGCTCGCCGAGTTTCTCATATGAGAAGTTCGCGACAGCTCCGCATACAAACACTTTCGATAGAACCGGAAGCATGTCGATCGTCGTCAAGCCAGAATCCGCATGTACTCCTTCCTTATCCGGGTCGCCGCTCACGACGAATAGGTTTTCGATGCCTTGGTCCTTCATGAGGCTTACCAGTTCATCAGTTTCTTCCCGGGTCTTCCTTCTGGTGACGTAAACCAAAATTAACCCCTCAGGGTCAAGCGTTTCGAATACTCGATCTTTAACGAGAGAAGCGACGGGACGAAATATACTTTTGCTTCCGGCTTGATCTGAAAATACGACAAAATCCACGCCGGAGAACATCAGCTCTTGAACCTTCCGAGGGAGTATCTCGACCGGATCTGACGTTCTCATCGCAATCTCAGCGCAGTTTATCTTCAGTCCGAGGTCGAACGATCTTTTCAGATGTTTCTTATATAGAGTAAGCGTTTTGTTGAAGCCACGCACGGTCTCGAAGCGTGCTAAC
>CAZVIJ010000042.1:0-17229 GCA_964626735.1 uncultured Candidatus Saccharibacteria bacterium | reverse complement strand
GCACCATCCTGGCCGGTAAATCCAGTTATTACGCCAATTTTCCTACTTGTCATAGATCAAGGTTTCCTTAAGGTCATTTTCGACCATCATTTCGACCAATTCTTTGAACGAAGTTTTCGGCTCCCATCCAATTTGGTCTTTCGCCTTGGTATAGTCGCCGATCAACAAATCGACTTCCGCGGGTCGATAGAATTTCGGATTGACGTATACATGCTTCTCCCAATCCGGGATTCCCGCAGCGTTGAACGCGACATCAACCAACTCGCGAATGGAATGCGTCTCGTTCGTTGCAATAACGTAATCGTCGGGGGTCTCTGCCTGAAGCATCATCCACATCGCCTCGACGTAATCGCCCGCAAATCCCCAATCACGTTTGGCGTCAAGGTTTCCGAGATGTACCCGACCTTGCTCGTCGACGATCGGTTCGTTGTTCTCGTTGAGCGGAACGTTTTTGATTCCGTTCTTGATACATGCGACTGCGGTTGTAACTTTTTTTGTGACAAATTGCAGCCCTCTGCGGGGAGACTCATGGTTGAAAAGGATACCAGAACACGTAAACATATCGTACGATTCACGATAATTTACCGTAATCCAGTGACCGTACAGTTTCGCCACCCCGTACGGTGATCTCGGGTAGAACGAAGTTGTTTCGGTTTGGGGCACTGCCTGCACTTTCCCGAACATTTCAGACGACGATGCTTGGTAAAACTTCGCATCCGGCTTCACCAACCGTACAGCTTCAAGCATTCTGGTAACGCCTAATGCGGTGAACTCTCCGGTCAATACCGGTTGCCCCCAAGACGCCGGTACAAACGACTGCGCTGCTAAATTGTATACTTCATCGGGGTCAGCCTGCTTAACGGCTTCAATAAGCGAGTGCTCATCGAGCAGGTCCGCGTTGAGCAGCTTTATCTTCGTGATCAGGTGGCTAATGCGCCCGAGATTCGGGGTACTCGTACGTCGAATAAGACCATATACTTCATATCCTTTGGAAAGAAGCAGTTCTGCAAGATAAGAACCATCTTGCCCAGTTACGCCGGTGATGAGAGCTCGTTTCATTAAGTGATTATAGACAAAGTCCTCCTGCAAGGAAAATGCGGCGATGTTTTTTCCCCGGTCTATTGCTTACGCGATACGTCCTTGGGATTGGGCTATCTTCGATACGCCCAATAAAAAACATAGGCCGCATTTTCCTTGCAGGAGGACTTTCACGGAGTATTAATTTAATAGTGTTTGTATGTAACTATAATTCCTAAACGATATGAATCTCAACGAGAACAAATAGCCCCGAAATAAACCGACCTATGATTTGTTTGGGCGTATCGTAGATAGCCCAAACCCAAGCCGTATAGCGCAGCTATAGGCGCGGGGGACAAATCATCAGTCGGTTTTTCGGTGCTATTTGTTGAATACGTTATATACGTCAAGCAAATACTGCTTCGAGATCTCGCTCCAGGTATTTTTCGCGACGAAATCCGTAGCTTTCTTTGCCCAGATCGCCTGCTCTTCCGGATGCTCGTAGAAAAATTCGACGGCCTTAGCGATAGATTCTGGTTCGAGGCTTTTGAGCGTGTAGGAGTATTCCCTCGCTTCGTCGAAAATACCGGAATCGGAAACGAGAATCGGCCTGTTGACTTCGATACAGTTCCTTATAGCGGCGCTTGCCGATTCTTTCGTGTCGCCATAGGGGAGGATGATCATATCGGCAACATGCAGCAGCGAAACCAGTTCGGCCAGCGACAGGAAGTTGGGGAATATAACGACGTTCTTCTGCAGTCCTTCATCCTCGATTTGCTTGAGACATTCGAGGTAATAGTTGTACGACTTCTCGTTGGTGCTGTGCGTAGCCGTTACCATCATATAGACGATATCGGGATATTTCTTCTTGAGATTCTTGACCGCTTGGATGATCTTATGGAAGTTCTTGTGCGGCAGGAGAAAACCGTGCGCAGCGATTACATGTTCGGATTCGATGCCAAGCGCTTTCCTCAGGCTATACCGGTCTTCATCGTTGTAGATGAAATTGCCGATAGTCGTGATTACGAGATTATTGAGGCCTTTCTTCTTCAGGTAGTCGAAATCAGATTGTTTGTGGACGTAGAGGATATCTGCTTCGTTAAGCCCTTTGATTATTTCAGAAGGTAAGCCGCCGTCTTTCTCGTAATTATCGAACTCTTCGAGCGAATGGAATGTCGCGAATACTTTCTTGCCTTTTTCCTTCGCATGCGAAATGAGGTCGCACAACATTTGGAGGCTGAATTGACCGGAATGATGCTGTATATGGACCAGATCCGCTTTCGTGTCGTCAATCAGCTTTTCGTATTCCTTGATATCGACGTATTCCATTTGGAGCCAGAACCGTTTGATATGATCGGTATCGGGGAATACGGGAATTTCGCGGGTTGACAAGACATGGTAGTCGTTGAAGTAGGGGAATGCATCGGTATACAGCTCGCGCGAATACTTCGCGACGCCGCATTTGGTATTCCACGTGCTGAACACCGTGATATTCTTTTCGCGGACCGTTTTGACTTTCTCGAAAAACCTAACAAAGTCGAAAAACTTCTCGACTGCATGCTCCCACATATAATTATTGTGTATCAGCTCGTAGCCGTTCTCAACTTTTTTCTTTACATCGTCGGAATCGTAATTTTCATACAAGTGCCGCATCTTGATCTGGAGATCCTTTGCCGACGGTTCTGCCCAGACCGATCCTGCTCGCGCTAAGTGGGATGTCGAAGGAACCAGGGTGTAGTCGATTAGCCAGCAGTTGTCGGGATGGCAGAAATCCATTTGGCCGCTATAGCCAGTCGTAATGAGCGGCTTTCTCGCATGAAGCGCTTCTGCCTGCGGCAGGCCGAACCCTTCGCATCGGGTAGGGAGTACGACGCAATCGATAGTCTGATAAAGCACGTTCATTTCATGCGCCGACAACTTGTCGTTGATCAATACCACCTCAGGGCCATTCGGGAATTTGCTTTGCCATTCGGCCAGCAATGCCGGGATATTGTTATCGGGAGCCGGGTACGTCTTGATAACCAGGACAACGTCGTCGTCCTTGGTGAACTCATGGAAGTAGCTTTTCAAAAGAACATCTGCACCTTTTCGGGCGAGACCAGACGAGTTGTGGAAGAACTTATACCGTTTCTTGGTCGGAAGCGAGTATCGTTCATCGCCGACGTCTTCATACGGCAAAATGCCATTGCTGATTACCTCGATGGGAATAGTAATGCCGGACCGTATAGCCAAATCCTTAACGAAATTCGAGGCGACGATCAAGCCGTCGAGATGTTTGTTGAAAAGCTCCACCGACTTCTCGAGCATCAGGGATTCTTCCCATGCGAAATACGCGAAGTTGTACTTGCCGGTCATATTTCCCGTTAGGTCGTGGGGCCACATGTTCCTGAAAACGTAGTCGGGAGTTCCCGGCTCTTTCTCAAATATCTTCCCGATTTCGCTTGCCTCAAGCTCTTCATCGGTAGGCATGTAGTCGGTAAGTTCCCTCGTAGCGTGGTAGGTAATTTCGAACTCATCGCCTTTCATCTTATCCATCAACAGCGCCATGACGCGATTTGACTGTGCGAGGCTGTACATTGTGAAAAAAGGGCCTTCGATCTGAATGTGAATTTTAGATTTTCTTTCCGACGATTGCATAATTTTGTGGTCCGTAGAGTAAATGATTTAACTTATCGACATTATCGTTGAAGATTGCATTCTGCGGATCTTCGGGGAGTTTTACCAAGAGATCCTTTTCCGGCACGGGCGCTGAGTAGACAACATTACAATCTTGAAAACCGGCGGTCTTGCACATGAATTGGAGCGCTGCGGGATGAATCGGCTGGATATGCGTGAGATCGTTATGGTACGAAGCTGCGAATACGATGAGGCTTTGCGGATTGATAGTTTCAAGAACGATATACGAATCCTTGGACATTTTCTTAAACGCAAGCTTCACGAACCGCGCCAGATATGCGGGATCCAAATGCTCGACGACCTGAAGCGCAATGAGCCCGTCGATAGATTCGTTGGGCTGCTGCTTCAGATACTCGACAACCTCACCGTATTCGACGTTCAACCCTTTGCCTTGGCAGTAATCTACAAAATCGCGGGAAACTTCGATGCCCTTCGCTCCGATCCCTTCATTTCGAAGCAAGGTAAGGAACTCACCACGTCCGCAGCCAACATCGAGGACGTAAGATTTGCCGCGGAAATAATCAATATACAGTTTCTGCTGTTCAAGCAGCGACTCTTCATTGCCACGATTCTCGTTTTCGAAACCGTGATAGTCGAGGATATTGTATAGTTTGCTCTTGTCGACCTTGCTTTCGAGCTTCTTGACTTTTTTCCTGAGCTTCAAATCGGCATCGTTCTTCTGCCTGAGAAGTTCGAGCAGGTTCTTATTGAACCGCTGTTGTGTATCGATAACCGAAGCGATGGTATTCCTGATAATCCAATAGAATTTATTGAGTACCTTTTGGCTTACCTTGGCGCGAGGTCCGCCTCGTCTGCTCTGCGGCGGCTGCAATTTATCGATCAACGAATGGACCGACTCCAAGCTGGTCAGGAGCTGGTCGATTTTCTTGTTGTTGTTGAGAGACTCGCCGAAAGCGGCCGTTACCTGAGTTTGCCTTAGACGTTTGCGGAGCGCAGCCAGGACTCTATTGGGATTTAGTTGTTTCATTGGGTCTTTGAGCCGAATATAGCTGAATTATTCTATGAAATATCTTGTCCTCTGTAAAACGATCGTTAAGCTTTTGAAAGCCTTCATTCCCAAGTTTTTCCCGCATATCGCGGTTGCCGGAAAGCTCGATGAGCTTTTCTGCAAGATCGTCGACATCACCGAATTGTACCATCAATCCGTTGACGGTATCGTCGATGACTCCGGGTATTCCGCCGGCCCATGCGCCGATCACCGCTTTCTTATTGGCCCATGCCTCGAGGATGGCAATGCCGAACGAATCGGAACGAGATGCATACACCATGATATCTCCGCCTGCGAAGATATCCCACTTAGTCGCATCGTCCACTGGCCCATCGAAGTAAATAATATTACGTTTGTCGAAGGTATTGAAGAATTGCTTGAAGTCGGGGAATTCATTTCCCGCCAGGACGAGATAGATGGTATCGAGTTTTCTTCGGACTTTATCGAATGCTTCGATAAGGTGATGGACGCCCTTATCGGCGCTTTTGGTACCGACATAAAAAATAACCGTCGCATCGCTCGGTATTGCATGTTCGTTCCTGAACTTGATGCCGTCGCCGTTTCTAGATTTCTCAACATCGATCCCGAGCCCGAGCGTCTTGATATCGACATGGGAAAGGAGCTTACGCAAGAACTCCGACTCGATATCAGTATTTGTCAAAAGCATATCGAAGCGGTCTAGCACTTTTAGGGTATGTTGTCGGCTATACTCCCGAACATATGAGGGATCGTCTGCTGTTCCGATATGTACTGCGGGAGTCGCGATGAGTTTCGCATTGTTTCTTTTCGCAATCCGGTAGCCGCAGTAGAAAAGAGAATCGAAAGGCACAGGCGTTACATGAACCACATCGAACGTCTCTTTGCCAAAAAACGTTTCCTTAAACAAATCGGGCGAAAAGATATTCCCGCGAAGGCATTGTATTTGCCAAAAGGGGAAGTATTGGAGCACTTTCCTGATAGCCTTGGTGAGGAAGAACGACCAAAAGAAGAACCGTACATTAATAGGGAAACGATGGACTTTAACACCGTTGATCACCTCGAACCGGGACTCGACGATGTTCCTCTCTTTTGTCCAAGCCCAGAGGCCTGCAATATCCAATACGTTTGATGTATACACGGTTACATCATGTCCGGCGCGATGCATGCCTTCGGCAAACGTTTTCACGAGATTTTCCGAGCCGCCCGCCGCGGGATAGTATCGTGGCACAAGATAGAGAATCTTCATACGGTTAAAGATATGGTACCATGTGGCCATAACAATATCATCATGCTTGTCACAGAATATAAAAACGAATTGCAGGATTTCAGACTCCTTCACCTGCTCACGATTTACGACTTGAATAAAATTATTGAGCTTATGATCCGATAAATTAATGCAGCTTAAAAAGAAGCACCTCGCGCATGCCGAGAGAATCGAATAATTCAAGCTGCTCGTCTATGAGTTCGTCGTCGATCCGTTTTTCCGAGTATCGTAAAGCAGCTTCTATGCTTTGCTTGGGTGTCTTCCACCCAGCGAGCATCATCTCATCGACTAAGTCATCTTCCATTACCTCGTCGGCGTCAACGTAAACAACCTTAAGCAGCTCTTTCGGCATGAGTTGCCCTATTTGCCTTACTTTCGCCAAATCCGGAATGGCAGTACTGTAATCTAAATACCACATTCCGGGGAATACCGATGGATATATGGCATGTTCTGAATAACCTGAAAGCTTCGGGTCGGTTGGGTCATACAGGTATCTAAAAGCGATGCCATGACTAAACCCTGAAGGAATAACCATATGGTCCACCGCAACCTCTATGGCCTCGTTTCGTAGTTGTTCATGGATAAGCGCAAGGACAACCGTCCGATCGACATATTTCCAGCCGCGCTCGAGGTCGATTGCGTCTACGCCATTTGCGCCTGCTCCAGTCTTATATTCTTCCGAGGTCAGCCTACAAGGGAAACCCAGGTTATTAGCTAAAATACCAAGCATCTACTCAATTATACGACAACATCCCGTATTTGACCGATAGCGCGCATCCGGATATATATGGTGCTACCAAGTCATTTGTGTTACTCTGTCCACAAAGCCTTCCACCCTATGTACCGCAACACGATAGTACTTTTCGACAAATACCTCGACTCCCTCGGCGGGGGTGAGCTCCATGCAATTTGCCTCCTTCTAGGGATGTGCAAAATTATGAAAAAACGGGGACTGATCATAAGCCCCGTAGAAGATGTCGATACGGCCGCCATTGAAAGGAAGTTTAACCTCGACCTTTCGTCGGTCGACTTCGAAACAATACCCGATAACCAATTCATCCCCCAGAAATATGAAGATTGCTGCCTTTTCATCAATGCTACAGAAAATTCCGTCGTGAAGGGGGTAGGTCAAACGAATATCATGCTCGTTTTCTTTCCCATCATTCCATCAAGCATGGCTTCAATCTCGCAGCCGCTCTCGAGGATACTCTCGTATTTCCCCGGTAAGCTTTTCAGTCTCGGTTCAAATTTCCTCGGCCGCTATAAATCAATCGACGATCTTGACAGCTACCAGTGCTTCTTGGCTAATTCAGAATATACGTGGAAATGGGTTTCGAAACGCTGGAATATCAATGCCGATGTATTATACCCGCCGATCGATGTGCAGAAGTTCAGGAACAATATAGTCAAACGCAATAAAATAATCGCGGTCGGAAGATTCTTTCGGGGGAACGCATTCGTCAAATCGCACGAAAAGAGGCAAGATATTCTCATCGATGCCTTCAAGCGCCTCGTCGACACGTATGGCGATTCTGTCCAAATAAAAGATCTCGAACTGGACTTGGTCGGCTCATGCGGAACCAACAAACGGGATCTGGAATATCTCGAGGAACTCAAGCGTAGTGCAGAAGGGTATAAGGTTAATTTCCATATCAACCCCGAATTCGAGGCGCTGAAGCAGCTCTATGCACGATCGCTCGTGTTTTGGCATGCAACGGGATACGGCCTTGACGAAAAGCTGCACCCGGAACAGATGGAGCACTTCGGTATAACGACAATCGAAGCGATGGCGGCAGGTTGTATTCCCATCGTCATCAACAAAGGAGGCCAAAAAGAAACGGTACAGCATGGAGTGAGCGGTTTCTTGTGGGATACGACCGATGAAATGATTACTGAGACGTATAAAGTTCTAGAAAATAAGTACGACAATATTTCCCTCCGTATCAATGCAATAAAATCGGTACAAAAGTACACATACGAAGAGTTCAACAAGAAGCTCAAGCAGATTGCCCAAAAGCTAGCCCTCAACTAGCGGAAATTTACTTGAGTTTGTCGGGCATTGTATCAACCAGCTTTTTCACATCCTGCGAATGCTCAATATCGGTAACGAGCAGGACGTCATCGGTATCGATAACGACGATGTTCTTCAGCCCGAGCAGCGCGATCGTCTTGCCCGGCTTAGAGGAAATCGCCAAAGATCCGCTCGTATTGAGCTCAATCACTTCGCCGTTAAACGCGTTAGACTCGTCGTCGTTTTGGGTAAGGATATCTTTCACCGCCTTCCACGAACCGACATCGAACCAGCCGACACTGGCGGGCAAGACGATGACGTCTGTCAGCTTTTCGATTATGGCGATTTCAAACGTCTCCTTCATGCATTGGGAGTACTCGTTATAAAATTCCTGAGAGAACGGATCGAGTGTGTAACATTTTTCGAGGTGGTTGAGCGTTTCCGGCACCTGCGATCGGTACGTTTCGACCATATACGACAGGTTGAACGCGAACCAGCTCGCGTTCCACAAGTATCTCCAATCGGCAATATAGCTTTCCGCCGTCTTCTTGTCCGGCTTCTCCTTAAACGACTTTACCGTAAACACGATATCCTTTCCGAATCTCCCAATGGGCTCTCCCATTTCGATATAACCGAACCCGGTATTCGGGTAGGTAGGATTCATGCCGTAAACCAAAAGGCGGTCAGGATAGGCTTCATTGATTTCCGCACCGGTCCTCAGTGCGTAGAGGAATTCGTCGACATTGCCGATGTAATCGTCGCTGGGAATCAAGACAAGGTTATCGTACCCTTTGGCCTGGAGCGTGAGGCTAATCAATCCAATCGGGGCACAACGATCGAGCTTTACCGGTTCGAGAATATAATGGTCTGCATTTACTTCGGGAATCTGTTCCTTGAGCATATCGACGAATTTGGTGCTGGCAGATATATAGATATCGTCTATGTCGTACTGCTTGATGATCCGTACGAACGTATCGCGGATTAGGGTATTCTCGTTGAGTACTTTCGTGAATTGTTTTGGAGTTTCATTTCTGGAAAGCGGCCACAGGCGGGTACCGGTACCGCCCGCCATGATGACGAATGCAGTTTTCATGAATGATTCTATTACTTTGGCGTTCAGTTTCCAAAGCCGCTACTGTTTCAACCCGCAATTGCCCGAGTCTGTAGGGGAATCGTGGAGGAATATGTCGACCATATTGAATTCCTGAAGGAGCCTTGTATTGGAAATCTTGTTGATATCGGTAATCTTATGTCCCTTGAGCCATTCCTTGTTAACGACAATGATTTCGTCGAACGGGTCGGTTTCGAGCATTGAATCGAAGTAAACGGTACCCTTCGACATATCGAGGCCTGCGTAGTACAAAACATCCGGCTGCCACGAAACAACCTTGCAGGTAACGTTCTGGCCTTTTATCCACTCCCCCGCCTGGATTTCCTCGTTGGGGACATTAGGATAGTTCCACAAATTCTTATACGGCTGTTTGTTGTGGATGAGCTGCAGCGTCAGCAGTAGCTGCACGCCGATAAGAATCATAGCGACGAACAGCTGGTTGCGTTTCTTGTCGGTTTTGAGATCCCGATACGCATCATGCACGAAGTTGAACCCGACACCGCCGATTATGCACATCAAGGGGACGATCGGAACCATATAGCGCATCAATCCTGCGGTCCCGAACAATCCCTTGTGCCAAAGGTAGGTATCGAAAATGAACAGCATGGATGTGTAAACAAGCGCGAGTTTTACGACGCGATGCACTTTCGGAAAATAGCTCACGCAAAAGAGAGAACCGATTGCGAAATATATCAGCGTGAATGTGTCTTGATCCCAAAATCCCTGGACGAAATGCCGAATATGACCGTAGCCGTAAAGACCGGGCGTTTTAGGATATCCTCGTTGCGCTAGATACAAAGGATCGCCGGTTATGCGGTAACCGATAAAATTCCAGATGAGCGTTGGTACGACACTGGCAATCCATAGAACCAACAATTTCTTAAATGAGATTTTCTTTCTACCAGCAAGGAACAGAAGATACAAATTATGCAAACCCAGAAACAGGAAGCCTTCCATTCTTCCAAGCGGAAGTAGGGAGATCCAAAATGTCGCCCAAACGTATTTCTCTTTATACAGATAATACAAATTGAGCAAAAGTACGACCGTAAAAATAGGTTCGGTGAGTGCGGTGATTGACGATCTGAATGCAATAAAGCCAACTCCAGTCAAAAGTCCGCTCAAGAGGGAAAAAAGAGTATTGTTCGTGATTTTTTTCACAAGGTAGTAAACGATCGAACAGACAACTGCCCATAAAACGGCGTTGGTAGCCTGGTATACGAAAAGCGAGCCGTTACGGGCAAGAACCGAAACAAATCCGAAAAAGTAGGTATAGAGCGGTTTGGCCCAAATATCAATCCCCAATTGGAAGTACTTCGGGAACTCCACGAAAAGCGTATTGGCATGCAAAACATGCCAGTAATCATCGGGCTCCCACGATTTGTTGCCGATACGCCTGATAACCGCAAGTTTCAGCAGCGTAAGCATGAGCAAAAGAAAAAAGAAGAGCCTATTCTTGGAAATGAAAGCTCGTATTCCTGATTGTGTTTGGTCTGATTGGTCCATTCCTATAGGACAATCATAAGTCATTAAAGAAACGCCTGCAAATTGACACTTTCAAGTTAAAATTATTTAATTCCTTGAGATGCTGCTCACGTACGTCAAATCATTACCCGCTCGTTTTTCATTTGAATCTAAACTCTTTTTCACGACAATACTCGTCATCATGTGCACCATGCTTTTCTTTATGGAGCGAAGCAAGTTTTGCGTACCGACGATACGCTCGGATGGTATCGGCTACCACTATTACCTCCCCGAGGTTTTCATCCACCATGAACTTTCGGCAAAAAAACTAATCGAAACTTCATTCAAGGACGGCATTCCGTACTACACGGGTATCGTTCAGTATGAGCCGACAGGGAGATACACCAATATTTACCCTATAGGGGAGGCTGTCTTGTTGACGCCGTTTTTCCTTGCAGCCGATTTCGCGACCAAACATTCGTCGTATCCCCGAGACGGGTATTCGCATTACTACCAAGTATTCCTGTCGGTAGCAGCCCTCATGTATACCTTCGTAGGCTTGCTTTTTTTGTATAAAGTACTGAGACGATGGTTCAAGGAGAGTACTTCCTTGCTTACACTGACTTGTATTCTCTTCGGAACCGATCTTATCGAGTATGCTACATGCGACAGTATTTTCACGCATGCCTTTTCGTTTTGTCTCTTCGCGGTTTTTCTCTGGTTCGTCGTGAACTTTTACGAACGTTGGACATTTACTAACGCCCTCGGGGTTGGAATTTCGAGCGCTTTGATTTTCCTGGTTCGCAACACGAATATTTATTATGTCGCCATATTCTTCCTGTTGTACGGCGTTACGAACTATTCGACGCTTAAAGGCCGTATTGCGTTACTCGTCGAAAACAAGAAATTGGTTGCTATCATGGGCATTACCGCATTTATCGTCGTACTGCCGCAGCTTTACTATTGGAAGCATACGGGAGGTCATTTTCTCTTCAATCCCTATAAATACGTACTGACGAAGTATTACCATACGAACGGTTCAATGTTCGACTTCAGGCATCCGTATCTGTACGAAGTATTGTTCAGCGTGAGGAAAGGTTTTTTCTTCTGGGCTCCGCTTATGCTTCTCTCGGTGCCGGGACTGTACATTATGGTAAAGAAAGCAAAGTCGTTCGCGGTCCCAACGTATATATACCTCGTACTTCATTTGTTAATTGTTTCAACTTGGTTTCAATGGTGGTATGGCGGAAGCTATGGGCACCGGGCCTTTGTCGAAAGCCTCGTGGTCATATCGATCCCGCTTGCTGCGACGCTTTCGTATCTTAAACGAAATTTTATCTCCATACTCGTGTATGCCGCGATCGTTTTCTGCATACTGCTCAATCTCGTGCAAATCTACCAGTATTGGTGGGCTATAATCCCCGACGACGGCATGTACTGGGAATATTACAAGTCGATATTCCTGAGGATTCGCTAGGATTGTACTAATAGCTCCAAAATGATTAAATTTTTTGTGATTGCATCTATCCTCGGTAAAGTTAAAAAAGTAATACTATCAAATCCAGGTAAGTACTCGCTCATCTTCCTCGCATACTGCGCCTTGGCGATTGTAATGACCTGGCCTTTCGCTCGGCATATGCGGACGTATATCGATGACCCCGTCGATCCATCGCTGGTCGCATGGATTCTTCATTGGAATTTCCATGTCATGGCCCACGGCTTATGGACGCAATACTTCAATCCTCCGATTTTCTATCCTTACCAGCAGACCCTGCTGTTTTCCGAAACATTCTTGACCCAAAGCATTATCGGCCTTCCTTTCTACGCGGTGACGAAAGACCTATTAATCACCTACAATGCGCTGGTTCTAAGTTCATTCATATTCTCGGCATATTCGGCGTTCCTTCTCATCAATTACTATACCAAGCGGAAGATCGCCTCGTTCTTCGGCGGTTTCATTTACGGGTTTGCCCTATTTCGTTTTGGTCATATCGGCCATCTCCAGATACTTTCCACATATTTCATCCCCCTCTCGATTTTGTTTTTCGAAAAGCTTCTGGAAAACCCGAATAAGAAAAACGTCTTGCTGTTCTCGATATGCTTTATTCTGCTTTCGCACGCTTCGCTCTACCAAATGGTCTTCACGTCCATTACGCTTTTGCTGATCGCGCTCTACCGGTATCTGAAGAACCGGGGATTGCTCACCAAGAACCTTGTCATCCATCTCATTGCCTCAGGCGCAATCGTCTTTTTGGGAATCATTCCTACGTATTACGGCTACTATAGATTTTCCAAAGAATACAACGTTCAGCGGGATATTACGGAAAATGTTCTGTATAGCGCAGATCTAACGAGTATCGTCAACGGCCCGTCCAAGCTTTACGTCGAAAACTGCCCGTCGATTGAAAAGACTCACCAAAAAAACTTGTACTGCTACGAGACAATTTTCATGCCGGGAATTACGGCTGCGATCCTAGCAGTCCTCGCATTGGTAAGTATCAGGAAAAATGAAGAAGGGAAGTGGAACATTAAACCAGCAAGAATCGCAACAACAATATTGTACGCATCCCTTCTGGTAATCTCCTACGTCTTCGCGCTTGGCCCGCAGCTAAAAATTAACGGCGAGAATACCAGAATACCGCTTCCGTATATTGCCCTGTATTACGTATACCCGCCAGCTCAAGGAACACGGGTTCCGGGAAGGTGGGATATGATTTTCTATCTCTGCCTGGGAATCTTGGTTGCGTTCACCATCATGAGGATCTTGCGGCGCAACCTCAAACCGCTCCATGCATCGCTTCTGCTTACCGGCATTTTCACGCTGCTCATGTTCGAATACTATGCGGTACCAATCCATACCCGCCCCGCATACTATTACAAAACCCCGGCAGTGTCGTACGTTAAGAACAACCCGGAAATCAAGGTGCTCGCTCGACTTCCGATGTGGGTCGATAAATACGGCAACAATTTTGACGATACCGATGCGCTCCTCGAGCAGACGTACCATCAGAAAAAAATTCTCAACGGATACAGCGGATATAACCCCGACGGCCATATCAAGGTAAGCGAGCTGCTTACCGATAAGTTCCCCGATGCTACGAGCGTCAAGCTGCTAAACGCCTTGAAAGTCGATCATGTCATGATGACAAGAAAGAAATACGATGCTGAGATGTACCGCATTCAACCGCATGTCGATAACGGCGATATGACCCTCGATTACGTCGACGACCAATACTACGTGTATAAAGTGAATGACCGAAGGACTAATCTCGAAAACGGGCACATCGCGATTAAGGCTAAAATCGAGTCGTACATTAAAGAAAAGCATAAGCTCTTCGTAAACGCGATCGCCCAGAATGACAGTGTGCAGCTTTACGTTTCGCCGACACCAACTCCCCTCAACGAGAAGTTCCAAGTTTTCGTAAACGGCAAGGAGTTCAAAACAAAAGACTCGATTTTCAAGCAGCCGATTTTTATCGATCAAAGCGAACCGTACGTAAAGAAACTGGAAATAAGGAATATTATCCTGAAACAAGGTGATAGCCTGCAAATCAAGCACAACGGCATCGTTCTGGATGAGCTGAAGTACTAATGTGCGCGCGTGACGAAGTGGCAAAACGAACGGAGATTCCGCCAGTTACTTCTTTCCGATCGAGACTACCGACAAGCCGAATTTATTCAGGAAAAACTTGTCGCCCAGTTTGAAAAGGGGGACCAATACGTTGTAAAGCTTCATTTGCCCTTCCGGAATGGTTTTGTTCTTCATAATCTTTCCCGAAACGAACCATCCTGGAATTCCAGCAGAGTTGAAGTAGAACGATTTATGGATGTTATACCCGTTTTCGGTGAAATAGGTATTAAGCATCTTCTTGTTGTAGCGGCGGTAATGGTATAGCTCTTCATCGAACTTGTTATAGAGCGCTTGGTACGCGGGGACAAGAACGATCAGGTGGCCGTCTTTCTTGAGCAGTTTCCGGCAGTTGGCCATCGCCAAATCGTTATCTTCGATATGCTCGAATACGTTAAGAGCGAAGATCGTATCCATCTTGTTGAAATAGTCTTTCCATTTCTGGTCGAACTTGGGGTCGACGACATCCATCTGCAGAACTCCCTTGCAATGTTTCTGCTTGCCGTACTTTTTCTTGAGCACATCGCAATAGTTTTTTCTGATATCGCTCAAGTAAATGTTGAAACCGTGGTCAAGAAACATCTTCGATATATTGCCGATGCCGCTGCCGATTTCAAGAATTGTTCCTTTGCAATACGGCTTGATGGTCTTGTACATCCACGAGTTGAACTTATCGGCGTTTGCGATCACTTCGAGGGTCTCCATTCCTTCCTCATCGATCTCTTTATAGGTGAATTCTTTTTTGTCTTGTTTCTTTACTTTCTTCTTGGCAGTCATGGCTTACTTGGTGAACAAATTGTATTTAACGATTTCCTTGAGGGCAGCAAAGCCATCCTTGATTCCGATTTTCTTGCCTTCCTCTTTCGTACGGCCGTAATAGGAGATACCGACCTCGAATATCTTTACCTTTTTCTTAGCAACGCGAGCGGTAATTTCAGGCTCGAACCCGAATCGCTTCGATTCAAGATGCGGAGCGATTTCTCGGATCAGCTTTCCGTCGAACAGCTTATAGCACGTTTCCATATCGGTGATATTCAAGCCCGAAAACAGATTCGATAGGAACGTCAAGACTTTATTGGCGATTTCATGACTAAAGTAAATAACGCGCCTCGGCTCGCCGCCAATAAAACGTGAACCGTAAACGACATCTCCATCGCCGCGATACATCGCGTAAAGAAGTTTCTTGTAGTCTTCCGGATCGTATTCCAAATCGGCATCTTGGACGATTACGGCATCGCCGGTCGACTCGATAAAGCCCCGCTTAAGCGCAGCACCCTTTCCTTGGTTCACTTCCTGAAAAATAATCTTATACTTTCCCGTTTTCTTAAGCTCTTCGAGGATGTCCCGAGTGCCGTCCTTAGAGAAATCGTCAACGATAACAATCTCTTTCTGTATTGTTCCGAGATCGACTTTTTCAACCTCCTCGAGTATGGTGTGTATCGTGTTCTTTTCGTTGTAACAAGGTATAACGATAGAGAGGGTTTTTATTTCTTTCATTTCTGGATCAAGTAATATTACTTATAGTCAAAATAATTAGTCGAGCATAGCAAAATCGAAAAATCTATGAAACCTCAATCTTAATCTCGCCTTCATGATATACCTGTAAAATAGCTGAAACTTTATAGTATAATGAAAAAACCTATGAAAAAGCTGATCTCGTATGTCATTCCGTTTTACAACGAGGAACTCAATATAGATGCGTTGCACGAAGCGCTCATCCCTGTTTTCGCCGAATTATCGGATACGTACGATATCGAGGTCATCTGCGTTAATGACGGCAGCAAGGACACTACGTACGAAAAGCTCGTCGATCTCCATAAGAAAGACAAGCGGTTTACCGTCGTAAACTTCTCAAGGAATTTCGGTCACCAAATCGCCATAACCGCAGGGATCGATATGGCAAAGGGAGACGCCCTCGTCATTACGGATGCAGATTTGCAGGATCCTCCGAAAGTGTCGCTCGAACTCATCAGGAAATGGGAGGAAGGGTATGAAGTCGTTTACGCGCAGCGAAAAACCAGGAAGGACACCTTCTTCAAGAAGCTCACGGCGCATATTTTCTATCGGGTACTCGAACGGCTCGCGAGCATCAGCATCCCGAAGGATACCGGAGATTTCAGGCTTATCGACAAGAAAGTCGCCGACACCTTGCGGCAATTCCGCGAGAAAAACCGGTTTATGCGGGGAATGGTAAGCTACGTCGGGTTCAAGCAGACGGCAGTCCAATTCGATCGGGCAGAGCGCTTCGCCGGAGTTACCCAATATCCCCTGAAGAAAATGATCAAGCTCGCGCTCGATGGCATCACCGGTTTCTCAACCGTTCCCCTCAAGATCATCTCCCAGTTCGGCTTCCTCGTATCATTCTTCAGTTTCCTTGGCATCGTTTACGCGCTCATCATGAAATTCTTTTTCCCGAACCTCACCGTTTCGGGTTGGACGCTTCTCATAATATCCGTTCTCTTCATCGGTGGGGTGCAGATGGTTATGTTGGGTATTCTCGGCACGTATATCGGAAGAATTTATGCGGAGGTCCAAAACAGGCCGCTCTATATCGTCTCCTCGATTCTCGAGGACAGGAACGCCAAAGGCGAAGGGAATTTGGTATAACGGCATCGCATCGAAGCTGCAAGTTTTTTCTATTCATCTATAATAGGTGCGTTTACTTACAAGACTTCATGCATCAATGAAACAAAATAACCTCAAACGGATTCTGTTGGGATCCGTAACCCTCACTTTATTTATCGCCACTGCGCTCTATGCAGTCGGCTCGAATCTCAAGAAGGAAACCGCCGTGCAAGCGGTTACGGTATCTCCGCTGCCGACAGCCAGTACGATAGCATACCTGGAAACGTTCGACGGGCAGCCAACAGCTCCCCAGCCGTTCAAATCAGAGACCATAGACATCGCTGTCCATTCGAGAGACAACGATACGTTCCAATCGCTTGAGCCGATGGAAGCCCACCATAGCTCAAGCTGCGGCGCTCCTGTCGATGCAAGCGGTAATCTCGTCACGCACCACCTCTCAGGCTCATACGACGAGGCAGTTTTCAAATGCAACGACCACATCATGACT
>CAZVIJ010000041.1:15602-17348 GCA_964626735.1 uncultured Candidatus Saccharibacteria bacterium | reverse complement strand
GTTTCAAGACCGCAACGCTATGCATATCGAATTGCCCCAAAAAGTTCATCTAATAACTATCGATGTAGGCTGGACAAGACAGGAGAAAATCATCCCCAACGCCCTTTCGAACCTTAAGGACAATGGGTGGATTATTTCACTAGTTAAACTTAGTTATGAAGCGGATCCCGATGAACTTGACGGCGTCAAGCCTAAACCTGAGCTCGTAGGCAATATCTTGCGCCGAGTCGAATCTGTGTATGCAGAGAATGGCTTAGAGATCCTCAATAAAACTCGCTCACCAATCAAAGGACGCAAGCGCGGAAACGAAGAGTGGCTCTACCTCCTAACAAGGAAAAGAAATCTAATGTGATGGTTGAGAGAATTTGATCAATTCACCATTGATCATTGTAACTGGCGACCCCACGGGGACTCGAACCCCGGTTACCTGGATGAAAACCAGGCGTACTAGACCGCTATACGATGGGGTCGTACAACTTGAGAATAATACCACAAGTTCTGATAGGACGTAAAGCATAAGGTATTCAGGCGGATATACTGCTACAATTTGCTATGCATGAGCCTCAGATAACTCACCAAACCTATGTTAGCCGCAACAAGGTACTACGGTACTTAGAAATTGGGGAAGGCGAGCCTTTCGTTTTGTTGCCCGGGTGGTTGTCGTTTATCGATAAGTTTTTTACACAGAAATTAATTTCCGAACCGGTGTTCGATTACCTCAAGAACCACCGTCTGATCGTCCTCCATATGTCAAACTTCCACCAGTCTTCCTTTGCCCCCTATCCGTATACTTTGGACGATTATACCGAGGAACTCAAGAAGTTCCTCGACGATATGGAAATCCCCCGAGTTAATCTTGGTGGGCATTCTGCGGGGGGAAGATTTGCTCTGCATTTTACCGGCAAATATCCGGAATACGTAAAAAAGCTGGTATTAATAAACTCAGCCGGGTTAAACCACAAACATGCAACCAAAAGAATGCTGAGCCATGCCAATTCTTACTTCACGAAGTTTGAAGTAACGCCGAACGAAATGGACATTTTGCGTCAAACGTTCGAGTCGATTTACAATACCGACCTGACCGAGACGATTCAGAGTATCTCCCACCCTACTCTCATTCTCTGGGGAGCGAAGGACAAGGTCATCAACGTCAAACGTACGTACCAATTTCAAAAACTGATAAAAAGGTCTAAACTGGTTGTGTTCGAAAACCTGGGTCATATGACCATTCGAAGATCCAAGACATACGAAGAGATCTTCAAATTCTTAAGTCACCAACAATGAAAATTACTCTATCGAGAGATGAGCTGCTGCTCGAGCTCATGCGTAAATCAAGCGCGGCAATCCTGAACGACGAGTTGAGATATTACAAAGAAACGCTACTGACTATCAACGAAAAAGGGGTACCGCGCAAGCTATTTGCGTATCCAAAGGACACAAGGAACCTAAAGAGCATCAACGAGAAGTTCGTTAATATCTTCACTGCCCTCGATAAACTTACCAAACACCTGGTCTTTGAGGATACTTCATACTTGGGTTTTCTCCATAGGGCAGATTTGGAAGTCGACAGCCTCCGAAAGAGAGCACCGGAGACACTCCTCGGTTACGCCAGGATTGATACGATCCACTCGGAGAATATGTATAAGGTTCTTGAATTCAACTGCAGACGCCCGCAAATGTTCGAGGACGCCGATTGGTTTTCGAGATTCGTCGGCGAAAAGTTCCCCGAGCGTAAGGTGACGCATG
>CAZVIJ010000041.1:1049-15579 GCA_964626735.1 uncultured Candidatus Saccharibacteria bacterium | reverse complement strand
AGTATACCGCAACCGAAATAATCAAGACGATTCGCTCCCACTACGCTATAAATACCAAGAAGCAAGAACCCGAGACGATTATCGTGATTTCGAACTTCGCCAACCAA
The DNA here is from genome assembly GCA_964626735.1 of uncultured Candidatus Saccharibacteria bacterium. Classification (GTDB taxonomy): domain Bacteria; phylum Patescibacteriota; class Dojkabacteria; order JAOAGR01; family JAOAGR01; genus CAZVIJ01. The sequence goes on along the minus strand of CAZVIJ010000041.1, from coordinate 15,472 downwards.
AAACATTCATTCGCATTCACCTCGCAGATCCCGTATCTTTTCCCGCATAGCCGGGTATTGTTCATGTCGTGCAGACAGCTATGGACGTTCTACGCTGAAGTGGTTTATGAACACGAAAAGCTATGGTACCGAGGAATACCGATCGATATCATAATTTCGCAAAGCCTTTGCGGCAACAACTCCGTCTATAACAGCACGGGTAGGATAAAAAATTCAGCAGTATCGGAGGCTTACCGAAATGGCGCCGTGGAGTTATTTACTCCGCCTTCCTCATTAATTGCCGGGACAAAACTCGCATTCGACCTCCTACTCAATCCGGAAATGCAGACGAGAATTGCGCTCAATGCAGACGAGAAAGAAGCGCTGAAAACGCTTCCCACTTCGATACATTCGGAAAAAGTAGCATCATTCGATTCTTACCACAAGGACGAATATGTCATAAAGCTTACCGGGAAAGGTCAAGGAGCGGGGGTAATTCTCGGTACCACCAAATCGGAGGAGGAATGGCATGCCACGTTATCAAACCTAAAAGAGCGAGGCAAAAAATTTATCCTCCAAGAACGTGTACAGTTCATGGAAGATGAAATCTTTCTATACGACGAATCGAGAGCTACCAAATCACACCTAACGCTTGAGCCGTTCCTAATCAATAACCCGCAAAACGGACCGAAACCTACGGTAAGCGGCTATTCATGCCGTGCAATCTTGCCTGAGGATTACGACCATAAGATGAAATTCAACCCTGCATATGATCGGGATTACATACTGTTCGGGCATGTAATAGAACACCTCTAGAAAGAAACCTCCATAAAATACTTGGTGCCGACATGTACTCCGACTCGTCGTTCTTGGGGAATCATATGCGATATCTGCATTATCAAAGGCGCCATAGCCAAGTGAAGCAAGAACGGCGTACCTGCTTCTGAATAATCGACGACGCAATATTGAGGGATAAACAAATATTCTTGTGCTCTGCGATCACGATTCCTGTCGAAAAGTATTATTTTGGGAAGGCGTTCGCGTACGCTTTGAGGCTGTCGGTATTTGGGCTCTCGCTGCTTCTCTTCATCCCAAATAGGCTCCACTTCCTGGTACCTCGCTAAAGCAATCGGGTCTTTACTTGGTCGAGCAAGAAAACAGTGGTACGAAGCTTCTCGGGTAAATGGGGGATTAGAAATGAACCAGGGTAGATTATATATGAACTCCGGCACGAAAATGCTCCCGTTGGGGATTTGATCGATCTCGATAGGATCGGGTTGTGCCGGCTTTTTGGCATCTCCACTCTGATAAATTGGTAGCATGATTAATAGTTACTTGATGACACAGAATTATAGGTATCATCGATTTAAGATACAATCTCAACATGGAAATTACCGAGCTGCTGCTAAAAAATAATCGAGTCCAGGTTTCGGTAGATGGCTCGTACGCTTTCAGCTGTACGCAGAATTTCATTGTCAAAAACACGATCTATGTCGGAAAACATGTCGAATTCGATGAGATGGAAGACCTGAAGATACGGGCACAAAAAAGCATACTGGAATATAAAGTAACCGAGTATGCCTCAAGGAACCGTTATTCCCCCCGAGAGCTAGAACGCAAAATCAATATCTATGCACAAAAGCGCTATAAAACTCAGATCGATCATGGATCTTTCCTTGAAATACTAGGCAAGCTGCAAACATCTTTACTATACGACGAAAAATCCATCGTTCAAAATTGGATTTCTAACTATCTTTCCCGTAAGAAAAGCAGGCGATACATAACATCTCAATTGATGGGAAAAGGCTTCAATCGTCAATTCATCGTTGAAGGACTCAGTCAGATTCGCGAATCGACTGTTGAAAAGAATCTTCGTACCCTTCTTGAACGTAAAAAGGAATCTATAAAACTTAAAACCGATAATAAGTACGAGCTTAGGCAAAAACTGATAAAGTTCTCATTGTCCAAAGGCTTCACGTATAAGGAGACCAATGAGGTTTTGGGCGAAATTCTATAGTCACTATTGGCACGGGCGAAGGGACTCGAACCCCTATTGGCGGTTTTGGAGACCGCAGTCCTACCATTGAACGACACCCGCAAATATTGCGAGCTATTTTACAGGAATATACCGGTAAAACACAAATTACTTCAGCTGGACAATATTTGCCATAAAGAACGCCGCGTCGTCTCCCTCAACTCCGAGAACCTTGAGGGTATCGAGCACAGCTTGGGCGATCAGGCTAGGAACACCTTTATACTGAATATGGGCAGCTTTCATGGTTTCGACGACAACGGGGATCTCTAATGCATCGGTACCGGCGTATACGACGATATCGGAATAGCCATCGTGCAGTAAAGCAGATAGATCAAAACTACGTTCTTTCACAAGGGCGCTTCCTTGCTTCTTATCGCTCTTGCCGAGGAAGTGCTCGATTTTCCGCATTTCTTCTAGGCCTTGCCTAACCGTTTCAACCGGCATGCTGTGTCTATCTGCCATGTACGATTGCTCGAAAACTTCACGGATAACCTTCCACTGCGCTGCAGTATAGCGTTCCAAGTTCGTGATTTTCGCTCCAGCAAGCTCCTTATACCGCACGTCTTCGGGAATGGTAATTCCCTGGGTCCTAATTGTTCGATCTATCACATCTGCCGGCTCGATACCTTGGATAACTTTTGTCGTCCCGCCATGGTTCGCAATTGCCCCAAACTTGCCGTCTCCGCAATATGCCATCCTGGCGTGCAAGTCATTTGGCCCTTCTGTACTTAATAAACCAGCCATCAATGTTGTCCCGCCTCCAGGAAACCTAGTCACGATTTCTTGGTGGTATTTTGAGAAAGTTTCTATTGAAGTGCTAACAATTGCTGCCGGATCGAAGCCCGATACCATTTTCAGGTGAAGCTCAGCGATTGCGCGTCTGGCAGCATAGTCAGCTGCATCCCGTGAGGCATCAAGCGCGATTTTCCGATTCGTCATTCCATCAGCTATGGCGAATGCAGCTAAGAACGTACTGCTTCCTTGGACCACCGTTAAGTGGGCGCGGTCCTGACCGGCGACGACACCGTAATCATATGCGTGTTCTGTAACGACAGCCCCCGTGCCGAGTGACAACTTATCGCTTCTGCCTAAACCGGCAAGCACGAAATTCGATACCCTAATGGAACCTTGGGGCTTTCCCTCGCCGCAGTTGAGTACGTACTGGGGTGCGATTATCACGCCATCTGAAGCCATAAAATAAATAGACTGTGGTAAATTATACCACAGTCGAGTTGTACCAATTGAGTATAAACAGGTTAATTACTATTGATCTCCGTCAGGAGTTCCTGTGTTTTTTCTTTCAGCAAAGCTTGATCGGTAGATTCGACATTAAGCCGAATCAGCGGTTCGTTATTCGAGGGCCGAAGGTTAAACCTCCAATTCCCCATTTCCATACCGACCCCGTCGGTCGGATCGAACTCGCCTCCGAGCGCCAAGTACTTCTCCTTTATCGCCTGCATAACGTTTGCAGGATCCTTGACTTCAGAATTGATTTCTCCAGAAATAAAATAATGACTCGTATAGTAGGCGAAAATATCGCTGAACTTGTCATGGTCTTCCATTAATTGAAGCATGATCATAAGCGGGACCATACCGCAATCGGTGTAAAAGTAGTCGCGAAAATAGAAGTGCCCGCTCGTCTCTCCTGCAAAAACGGCGTCTTCCTTACGCATCGTTTCTTTAATAAAGGAGTGACCAGCCTTATTGAGTACCAAGCGCGCTCCGTGTTCATCGACGACTTGCTGGATTGCCATAACCAGCCTGTTATCTGCAATAATCACATTCTTCGGATCGATATCGAGGAAGTACTTCGACATGATGGTCGTCAAGTAATATCCCTCGATTGCTGTACCGCTTTCGTCATAAAAAAACGTGCGGTCTGCATCGGCATCCCATGCGACACCGAAGTCAGCGCCAATCCTCTTGATAGTCTCGATAGTTTCAACCCGTCTCTCGGGAATGAGCGGGTCCGGACGTCCTTTTGGGAACTCGCCGTTCGGCTCGCAGTCGATTTCGGTAACCTCGAGCGGAAGGTTGCCCAGTTCGATCATTCTGCGAAGAACTATGCCCGCCATACCGAAGTTAGCTGCCGCAACGATTTTATAGTTCTTGGTGATCGGTCGTTTCAGGAACGACAATACCTTCATGCAATAATCATCGAGAATACTCTGCTCTCGTACCGTTCCAGGTTTTTCGGATTTCACCTCGAACCCCGAAAGCGCGATTTCCTTTATATCCATAATCCCCGAATCGCCCGAGATAGGAATTCCTTTTTGGCGAACGAGCTTCATGCCGTTATATTCTCTCGGGTTATGCGATGCCGTAATGGTGACACCTCCATCATATCCGTAGTTCGCGACCGCGAAGTACATCATGTCGGTTGAGCAAACGCCGATATCTACAACATCTACCCCGGCGTCAACGAATGCTTGGCGAGCTGCCTTAACTAACACTTCTCCCGAGGTCCTAACGTCTCTTCCGAGTACGACCGACTTGGGAGCAACAAACTTAACGTATGCCTGAATTGTTTTATAGACGACTTCTTCATTGATATCTACCGGGTAGATACCGCGAATGTCGTACGCCCGATAAATAGATGGGTTTATTTGTGACATTAGGCGATTATACTTAAAAAACTTTTGCGGTAAAGCATATGGCGCTTTCTAATCTCTCGCAGAATGTCTATCATTTCATGTGACCGTTTACGTAATCCTCCTGCTAGTAGTAGTACTCGTGAATCTGTTGCCCGCATTCGCTCCCCCTACCTGGTCTGTTCTCGTTTTTGCGCTGATTAAGTTTGGCCTCGTGTTGCCGTATGTCGTGGTAATTGGCGTAATCGGAGCGACTTTGGGAAGATTCATCCTCAGTCAATACATCCATTGGTTTTCTGAACAGCTTTTCAACGAACGGCAGGAGCAAAATCTCCGGTACCTGGGAAATAAGCTTGGGCACTCGCCCATAGCCAACACACTCATTACATTTCTCTACTCGCTCACTCCGCTTTCCACCACGGCGCTCTTCGTTGCTGCAGGAATCGCTCGCATTCGAGTACTCTACGTACTGACCGGTTTCTTTTTCGGTCGGCTCATCAGCTATTACGTTTTAGCGATGTCGGCGCAAACTGTCGTCGACGATATTAATCTTATTAGCGTTGGTCATATCAACCAGAGAACAATCGCCACGGCGGCTTTGGGTATGCTTTGTTTATTCCTCTTTATTTTCATAGATTGGATACAATTATTTGAAACCAGGAAATTCGCCCTCAATCTAGATATATGGAAATGGTCTGAAAAACAGGATCCGTCTATAATACGCCATGATCAATGAGGTACTACAAATTCTGAAGATATCGGTCCTGTTGATAATTCTCTGCATTAGTCTTACGTTTTTCTTCTTTTCAATGATCAATATGTTTTTGGCTGCTCCTTTCGTACCTACTTCCAGAAAAGTGACCAAACAGCTTATCGAGGTAGCGCAGCTTACCTCAAACGACGTGGTGTACGATCTCGGTTCGGGTGACGGCAGGCTCGTTATCGAGGCTGCGCGAAAAGGTGTTAAACATGCGGTCGGCTTTGAAATAAATCCCTTGCTCGTGTACTACTCCCGCATAAAAGCGAGGCTTTTCCATCTCGAGAATGCGACGTTTATTCATGAATCGCTATGGAGAGCGGACCTATCGAAATGCAACAAGCTCATCGTGTACCTGCTCCCCAAAACCATGACAAAGTTAAAGGATAAAATTCATACCGAGATGAAACCCGTAAGCCTCGTTATCTCGCACTCATTTTCTATACCCGATATCGAGCCGATAAACCAAATTGGGGATTCGGTGAAAGTCTACGAAATAAAGTAGTTTTCTAACGTAGCACCCGCATGCATTGAGTGCCATCGTTCAATTCCATTAAGACAAAGAATCCTTAAATACATATAATAGTCCAATGGAAAAAGCTCTCTTCAAGAAATTAGTTATTTCATATCTCAGATTCTTATCCCGTAGAAAACTAAACCGATCATTCAACGGTTCAATTATTGCACTCGGTGGTTGTTACGGTAAGTCATCAGCGGTATCACTACTCGAACAAGTATTGAAGCACGAGCACAAAGTTTATACGTCCAACCGGGACGGGAAAGGATTGAACTCGGAGTCCGGCATACCCTTCACAATACTAGGAATCAAACCAGACAAATATAGAACAATCGATTGGTTCAAGTACTGCATAAAAGGGCTAGCGGGTCTGTACAAACCGTTTGATCACGATATGCTCATTTTCGAGCTTGGGGTCGATAAGCCAGACGACCTCAAGTTTTTAACATCATTTATCAGACCAAACGTCGGAATATTAATTAATTCTAATAACACTCACGCCGCGAATTTTGAAGATTTGCAAAAAACTACCGGCAAGTCATTTGAAGAACTTATAGCATACGAGAATGGCTATATCTTTGAGGCATCGAAGGACGCAATCGTCTATAACAACGATGACCCTGAAGTAGTCAAGCAAATATCTCGTTTTTCGGGCGACAAACGGATCCCATTCAGCGAGGTATCGGGAAATAAAATTTCAACATATTCACATTCCCTTAAGGGCACACACATAGAGTTCGAGTATCAAGGAAAAATGTATCAGGTAGATCTAACCCTGGTGCTTTTGGATGAATATAGATCCACCATAGAGATGATGCTCGCAGTGGCAGAGTACTTTAATGTCAAAGCCGAAAATGTCATTAATGGATTGCACGCTTATACATTACCGCCGAGCCGATGCTCGCTCTTCGAAGGCATAAAGCATACCCATCTCATCGATTCAAGTTACAACTCTTCGTACTTACCGGCCGCATCGGCGCTCAAACTCCTTCGATCGATAGCTCCCAAACGGGCTATCGCCGTGCTGGGCGATATGCGGGAGCTCGGAATCCTATCAGAGAAAGAACATCGAAAGCTCGCGCTCATTGCTTCTTCCAACGCCGATATCGTTATTACCGTTGGACCGCTCATGAGGAAGTTCTTCAACGATGAGTTCAAATCGCTCGCTCCCGATAAAGAAATATACTCGTTCGATACGACTAAGGAGGCACTCGAGTTCATTGCCGACTCACAATATTCGTTCCTTAATGAAGAAGATACAATTCTCATCAAGGGCTCTCAGAATACGTTGATGCTAGAAGCAGTCGTCGAAAGTTTGTTAGCCGATAAAGCCCAAGCGAATGAACTGTGCAGACGGGGAAACCAGTGGGATGAAGTCAGGGCTAAACTTCTGGCGTAACATCAGGCTTCTTGTTCCAAACAATATCATTCACCTTGCTTTCGGCATTGAGATAGCGCGCCAGGACGAAAAAATAATCAGACAGGCGATTGAGCAGCATACCGATAGAAGGGTTAAGCTCTATTTCTTCGGAAAGCCTAAAAAACATCCGTTCACATCGACGTGCCACGGTCCTGCAAATATGGCTCAAGCTTGCTTCTTTCGTCCCGCCGGGCAAGATGAAATTGCGGAGCGTGTCGAGATTTTGATCCATTGCATCCATCGAGGACTCAATCCGAGCGATCGTATCCGAAAGATCGAGATACTCTCCCCGTTTCACTCCGGGATTAGCGATTTCTGACCCGATATCGAAAATCGTCGATTGCACTTCATGTATAAATTCTGATTGAGGATGTACCGGAGACAGATGGCTTCTCAAGAGTCCGAGGTGGGAGTTCAGCTCGTCCAGATGCCCCAGAAGATCGATTCTCCTGGTTGACTTCCCTACTCTCGAACCGTCGAATAGCGATGTTTTTCCTTGATCGCCAGTTTTTGTATAGATTTTCATAGCGTATTGGTATGGCGATAGTAACACTATGGTATACTTTTTTGGATATGTTAGCGGTAAAGTCTCCGGCAGCACGGGCGGAATTGCAGCTTTTAAGCGATCAGACGGTTACCTTCAGGATGATGTGGTTCAACATCCTTATCGGTTTATCATCGGATATCGGCATGTACAGTATATTTTCCCAGGACCATTCGTACTTCAATTCCCCCCATAGGGCTCTATTTACGTCAGGTCTTATCGGTATCGTTCTCTTAGCTCAAGCCACCGCAAACAGAATTCAGCGATGGCGGATTGCCGACCAGTTGAAAAACCCACTGGCGCATACCGAGATTTTAATTCAAGCAAACGAAAGCGCGCCAGCGTATACTCCTCCCGTTTTCCTCGATGTCGTCTTCGGCGAAACGAGAGCAGACCGTTTTGAAAAGACTACGCCGATCGAACCAAGTGAAGTCCTTGAAAGGGTTACCTATAATTAGATGCCCAATCCCGGTAAATCGATTCCGATACCGGGTAGGTCCATTCCCTCGATGCGCGGCATCGATCCGCCAAGAATACCCTGAAGGTCCCCGATAACATTAGCAGTGTTCTCCACCATGCGCGTAATCTGCTTTTCCCTGTTCGACCAAATTCTTTGAAACGCGCGCTTTTCCTGGTCTAGTTCAGTCCGCATCGTTATGAACGTCTCGACAACCGCTTGTATCTTGTTCCTGAATTCATTGCTGCTCAAGTACGAGTAGACCAATTCCATCTTCTCGCCCTTGCCTTCATTCATTTTCTCTACCCGATGAATCTCGATTAGGTTCATTCGCAAGACCATCGTCAACTCGAGCACATGGTTCATCCCGGTAACCCAAACCCCGTTTCTCCATGCGAACGAGCCGATATCGTCGGGCAGCGTCTCTGATACGAGAATCGCGCATTTGCCTTTTGCCAAAATCATATCGTCCTTCAACTTGCTTATCCAGCCTTCGTTGAAGTTCTTGGTATGCTTGCTTTCCCATACGATCGTTCCGAAGGACCTACCCCGATTATCCCGGACTTCCTGTATTACGTCCGCGCCGTTGATACCTTTGGGCACTTCGCGTATCTCGTCGTAGATGAAGTTTGACCTGAGCAGCTCTTCCAGATCCAGTTCCTGAACTTCACCTCGTACTTGTACCGATCCTGCGGCGGCTTTTCGCTGCGCCTCCTCGAGCGCTTTCTGAAGATCCTGGATTTTCTTCACATTCTCGAGTTCCTGTATCCTGAATTTATCGGCGACCTCTTTTTGGATAGTTTCCTCGATTTTCTTTTTCTCCTCGTCAACTTTTCGTATGACTTCCAGTTCGAGCGACTTTTTCTGCTCCTCAAGCTCTCGCCGTTCTTGCCGTAACTTTATTTCAGCTTCCATCGCCTGCTTGAGCTTCTCCTCTTTCTCGAGGTTCTGCTTCTTGAGGTCTTCGAGTTCGAGTACGGCAGATTCTTTCGCCTGCTTCATGGCTTCATCGAGAATCTTAACCTTTTCCTGCTGTAGCAACGCATTCGTACGTTCCTCGATTTCTTTCTGTTTCGAGAGCAGCTTAGTCTCGAGATCTTTTTTGTATTTCTCTTCGAGCTGATGGGACAGCGCTTCCGTTATCGGGAAGGACTTGCCGCAATCAGGGCAAATGATGATATTGATGTCGTTCATTCCTTAGATTTGCTTGATTTTATGAATTCAACGAAAACCGGATGGGGTTCGAGCGGGCGCGATTTATACTCCGGATGCGCCTGGGTTCCGTAAAAGAAGCGATGGCCGGGAATTTCTACCATTTCAACCAACATGCCGTCAGGAGAAATGCCGCATACTTTCAACCCAGCATTCTCGAGCCGCTCGCGATACTCGTTGTTGAATTCGTATCGATGTCGGTGTCTTTCGAGTACTTCATCTTTCCCGTACATCTCGTGTGCCCTCGTTCCCTTGACAAGAACGCAAGGCCAATCGCCGAGACGGATCGTTCCACCGTACAGGCCTGCGGTCATATGCTTTTTTTGCTCTTCCATCAAATGGATTACTTTATCCGGCGAATCGGGCGCAGCCTCCTCGGTATTCGCCTCCTTCAGCCCGAGCACGTTTCTCGAAAACTCGATAACCGCCATTTGCATTCCGTAGCATAAACCAAGATACGGTACGTCGTTCTCGCGTGCATACTTTATCGCCAGAAGCTTGCCTTCGATACCCCTCGATCCCCACCCCTGCGGAACAACCATGCCGTCAAGATGAGAAAGCCGTTCTCGATAATTTTCCTCGTTGAGATCTTCGGATGAGATCATTTCGACGTTAAGCTTAACGTTGTTGGGATAGGCAGCATGCTTCAAAGCCTCGAGGACGCTGATGTACGTATCGTTATGACTATGGCTGCCGTGCTTCACGTATTTTCCCACGACGCCGATGTTGACGACAGGCAACTCCTTGCCGTTCGTTGCATAGCGAGCGAAATCGTTCCACTTCGTAATCAGTGCGTCGGTCGTATCTCTTGGCTTTATCTCGAAGAACTCCATAAGGCGGTTGATGAATCCCTGTTCTTCAAGGACCTGCGGGACTTTATAGATTGAATCTTGGTCTGGGATATCGAATATCCGCTCGCGCGGTACGAAGCAACGTTTCGAAATAGTTTCGAGCCTCGGCTCGTCTACGGGTTCTTCCGCTCTCGTAACGATGAAATCCGGTTCTATTCCCTCTTGCCTAAGCATCATGACCGCATGCTGGGTAGGCTTGGTCTTCAGCTCACCTACTTTTCTCAAGTACGGAACATAGCTTACCATGATATACGCCGAGTCGAATTCTCTTCCGACTTCCCGCGCAGCTATGAGGAAAGCGATATTCTCGAAATCCCCCACGGTGCCGCCGATTTCCACCATCATGAAGTCTTTGCCTTCGCTCACCTGATAAATTCTTCGTTTCACCTCGTTAATGATGTCGGGGATAAACTCCGCATCTCTTCCGCCGTAGACGAACTTCCGCTCGTTATCGATCACCTGCGCGTATACCTTACCGGTCGTAATATTGTTGTCCCTCGTAAAATCTTCATGCAGGAAACGCTCGTAATTTCCGAGGTCTTGGTCGATTTCGCCGCCGTCCCTCGTTACGAAGACCTCTCCGTGTTCCTGAGGACGCATGGTCCCCGCATCGATCGAGATATACGGGTCGATTTTAATAGCCCCTACTTTGAACCCTTTGTTTTTGAGCAGCAGCCCGATTGAAGCAGTCGTAATACCTTTGCCCAGTCCCGAAAGGACGCCGCCGCACACGAAGATAAATTTGGTCTTCTTCTTATTCATAATATTCCATGATACTAGAATAGGGACTCGAAATCACTCTATAAATACCTAAGCGGATGTTATATAATAATGTCACCCCCTCAGGAAGACATGCCTTATTTGCCTATCGTACAGGCTTTTTATCTTTTATATCCCTTATGATATACTTGAATAATGGAACTTGCTACGAAATTCATACATAACGTCTTCAACAAGGACTTAAGCGGAGGGTACGCCGTCACCTTTATTCTGTTCCTCCTCTTCTGCTTGGGATTCATCATTTGGGCCATCTATTACGCAACCGTAAAGCGGGCAGTCGTCGAGCTCGGTAGGGTTAGCTGGCTGTCACTTTCCGATACACTAAAATACACGGGAATAACCGTCTTCTCTATCGTCGTTTTCAGCGGCATCCTCTTCGCGTACGATTTCGGACTAGATAAGATACTTAATGTTATAATTAAAAATGCAAAGTAACGAAAAAAAAGCTAGGTGGTACGTAATCAGCTGCATATCCGGCCAGGAGCACCGGGTCGCCGACCTTATCAAGGTACGGGCAGAAAATACCGGTATTTCCGAGTTGATTCCCGAGGTTCTCGTTCCTACCCAGGAAAAGATAGCGATCAAGCGCGGAGAAAAGAAGTCAGTCAAGGAAAAGATATTCCCCGGTTACATCCTCGTCAAGATGCATCTCGACGATAGCACATGGCCTCTTATCAGAGATACACAAGGAGTTACCAACTTTGCAGGTACCGATAAGCGCCCTACTCCACTCACCGAAGCTGAGGTTACAAGCATCATCGAGTTTAGCCAACAGAAGCAATCGTCGTACAAAATCGACATTATGGAAGGTGACGTCGTTACGGTTACCCAAGGCGACTTCAAAGACTTCACCGGCACCATCACCGAAATCGATAGGGATAAAGGTCGGGTAAAAGTTATGATCCAATTCCTCGGAAGAGAAGTTCCGGTCGAACTGGATGTTACCCATATCGTCAAGCAATAAGTTCATTACGGCAAAATAATCCCTGCGTCCGCGGGGATTTTTGCTTTCCAAAATTGACGCAAACGATTACCATGTATATCAAATGGATTCTGCCCCCTATGGAAAAAAACCTTTCTTCGTAGCATTATCCGATTGGTTCGACGATCTCGTCGAGCGCTTCATCAATTACGGAGCGCTACCAAGCGACTCTGAAGAAGAAAAGTTAAGGAAATCGACCCTGCTTATGGGGACCTTGGCTATCACGTTTCTTCCTGCCTTTTGGGTTCTGGTCTACTATTCGGTCGGGTTACGGCGCGTAGCAATCGTACCATTGATGCATATGGTGTTCTCCGCGCTTCTTTTGTCTACGGGCATGAAGCTCAAGAATTTCAGGCTCCTGCGTTTTTCCGGACTCCTGATTATGCTCGTATTCCCGTTCCTCCTGCAATTCGTGCTTGGAGGCTTCGTCGCATCGAGCGGAATCGCTGTATGGGCAATAATGGCCCCGATCGGGGCTGTCATGTTCTACAGCTTCAAGGAGTCCCTTCCCTGGCTCGTCTGGTACATTACATTCACGCTCGCGTTCGGGTTTATCGAGAATCTCGGAATAATTCACCCGCAAAAAGTACCTTCTGAAATTTCGATCGCGATGTTCGTCATGAATTTCTCCATTTTCGCCATTACCCTATCGTTTCTCTTGCTATATTATATTCTCCGCATCGAGCGCACCAAGCTCTTTTTGAACCGCGAACATCGATTGCTCAGAAAGGAGCAGGATAAATCCGAGGCTCTCCTGCTGAATATCCTTCCGAAATCGATCGCGGAGCAGCTGAAACGCAACGAGGATACGATCGTCGCCCAAAAGTTCGACAATGTAACGGTCCTCTTCGCCGATATGGAAGGATTTACCTCGCTCTCAACCAAACTCACCGCAGAGGAGCTTATCACCACGCTCAACCAGATCTTCTCGATATTCGATTCTCTCGCAGAGAAACACGGTATAGAGAAAATAAAGACCATCGGAGATGCGTATATGGCCGTTGCCGGTGCTCCGCTATACCGGGAGGACCATTGCGAAGCGATCATCGAGATGGCTTTGGATATGCGTCGTGAGCTTACCAGGTTTAACATCGTCCACAATACATCGTTCAACATTCGAATCGGCATCAATTCCGGTCCGGTTATTGCCGGCGTCATCGGAACGAAGAAATTTACCTACGACTTGTGGGGCGACACCGTCAATATGGCGAGCAGGATGGAATCTCACGGCAAAGTTAACGAGATTCAAGTTACGGAGAACGTATACGACTCGATGAGCGGCAAGTATCGATTCTTCAAACGGAGAAAAATCAAAATCAAGGGAAAAGGGATGACACAGACCTATTTCCTGACTGACAGGGTTCCCAATACGTACTAACGATCAGGTATGTAACACCAGCCTACAACACTCCTATCTAACCGGTTAGCAATTATACATATAAGAATCAAATTTCTATGAGCACAATGGTATTGGGAACATTCTCAGACAGAACCAGAGCTGAGAACGCAATTAATCAATTAAAAGATACTGGCTATGACGCCAAGGATATTTCCGTAGTCGTCAAAGATACCCAAGAAGGACGCGAAGTCGCTGACAACACGGGGGCTAACGTAGCCGAAGGCGCAGTGTCAGGAGCCACAACAGGCGGCGCGCTTGGAGCGCTAGCTGGTCTTCTTATCGGAATCGGCGCTATCGCGGTACCAGGCATTGGCGGTCTATTGATCGGCGGGCCTATCGCAGCAGCACTCGGCCTTTCAGGGGCAGCTGCAACTACGGTATCCGGCGCAGTAACGGGTGCACTCGCAGGCGGCCTTGTCGGAGCATTGGTCGGGCTCGGCCTTCCCGAAGAGGAAGCTCGTCTCTATGAAGAGCAGGTTAAGCAAGGTGCAGTCCTACTGGCAGTTCCTGTCCGGGATACATCCGGTATGGCAGCGAAGGACATCTTGCAAAATAACGGTGCTGACCAAATTCGCGAAGTAAACACACCTGACAACAATGGCTGACGACAATAATGCACAAACTAATAATTTTGGCATAGACCCGAACACTGGCTTGGTCGTACCAGCATCCCAATCATCCGACCCTCAAACGTTCAGTAACGATCTCGGTACGACCGTTGGCGACCCCGGTACTAACGTACCGGGAGATGCCACATCGTCAGATGAGCGCGACATGGACAACGACTATTCGGATGGACAGCCGGGAGTCGTTGATACAACGGGATTCGCCGACACGAACGCTAAAAACGCCGATAGAATCGTCGTCGAAAACCAAGCTGCCCTTGAGCGCATCAACTA
>CAZVIJ010000041.1:817-1039 GCA_964626735.1 uncultured Candidatus Saccharibacteria bacterium | reverse complement strand
CCTGAAGATCGATCGGGAGGCGGGTTCGGGGGCGATACCACGCTTGCAGTATCGGACGACAACACGACCGAAGGCCGTAACTATGGCGATGCCGATTCCGGAGACGATACTACCGGCCGGATAGGAAGCCGCCAGCTCGATGACGATATAGACTGATCCTCAGCGGTAGGCTAATAGCTTCTTCTGGGGCGCTTTTTATAGTATAATCCGTAAGCTAATGGC
>CAZVIJ010000041.1:0-807 GCA_964626735.1 uncultured Candidatus Saccharibacteria bacterium | reverse complement strand
ACAAGCCCCAGCCGGAAAGATGACGCCAGCACCGCCAATCGGACCAGCACTTGGAGCAACGGGTGTCAATATTGGCCAGGTTTGCAAAGACTTCAACGACGCGACTGCAAGCATGGGTGATATGGTTATACCTATGGTAATTACGGTTTATGATGACCGTTCATATACTTTCGTTTTGAAGACTCCCCCCGCATCTGAGCTTCTCAAGAAGGCAGCAAAGGTCGACAAGGGTTCTGGAGTTCCGAATAAGAACAAGATCGGCAAAATCACGCGAGATCAGCTCAGGGAAATTGCCGAGAAGAAATTCAACGATCTCAACGCCCTCGATATCGAAGCAGCAATGAAGATCATCGAAGGTACCGCAAAAAACATGGGATTGGAGGTAGAAGGATAATGAAACGTTCAAAGAATTACAAAAAGATTCAAGAGACGGTATCCAAGGCTTCTGATCTTAAGACGTACCTCGAGGCAGCATGCTCGAACAGCCCCTACAAATTCGATCAAGCTATCGAGCTTAAGATCGCAATCTCTCGATCCAATAAGAATCCACAGCCGTACAAAGTATCGGTTACCTATCCGAACTCGTTCGGCGCAACGACGAGGGTACTCGTTCTTGCAGAAGATGCTGATGCCGCTAAGGCAAAAGCAGCAGGAGCAGATTACGCGGGTCTCGACGATATGATTAAGAAGATCGGCGACGAGAACTGGTTGGATTTCGATGTTGTAATCGCTACTCCTTCAGTAATGCCTAAAATCGCGCGATTGGGTAGAACCCTCGGTACTAAAGGTTTGATGACGAATCCCAAG
>CAZVIJ010000040.1:5061-17702 GCA_964626735.1 uncultured Candidatus Saccharibacteria bacterium | reverse complement strand
TTTCTATATTATCAATCTATCAAACCTTATTTTGAGGCTTTCCGGGCAAAGCATCGATCTCGCCCCTCAATCGGGGAAGGAAGAGCATAACGAAGCCTATTCCGAAGAGCGCCCCGGTCAACGCCCTGAGCGTATTGGTCGACTCGTAAAATGGGGTAACGCCGTAAAACATAGATTGGAACGTCCCGATTAGCTGAATTGACCCGTCCAGGGCCATCGGGAGCATGAGCAGGCAGGCAATTTTCCACGTGACTCCTGGAACCTGTTTGCCGTAAAAGACAATAATCGATCCCATCAGGATGGCTGCCCAGATGAAGGTGTCTCTCATGCACCAGGCGCACTGTTCGTCATATATGAACATCGATCGATGGGCTTTTTGGTGACAGGTGAAGGAATAAATTTTATAAATCCAACCGGCTATTTTCTTGTGTCCGAAATGGGAAAGTATCGGCGCGAGGAGCGGCAGGAAGAAAATCGTGCCAATGAACGAGATGAACCCAAGCTTTACCAATTGCGGATACGTGAACCGTTTGCCAAATATCTTGTACACGGGATATTGTAACAGTTTGCGGTTTAAATGAGCACTTGAACCGGAACTTCATGCGGGACAACGACTACCGGCCATCCATCCACCCAATCGATCGAACTGAGAAGCATTGACCGTTTGATATAGCCGGTGCCCTGAATTCTTGCGTTGAGTCGGTCGAAAGCATGATAGGCGATCCAATCCTTACCGTAATCGTCGGTAAATACGCAATTCTGTCCCGGAGCGCCCCATCGCTCGTTGAATTTCAGGATGGCGTTATCCTCAAGTCCGAGCTCTTCCCCAATGCCGATGAATGGTCCCGTGGGATTTTGCGATCGAGCCACCAAGACAGCATACCCGTCGTAATATTCATACTGATCTCCCGTATAAAACAAGTAATAGTAGCCATCGCGGTAAACCATATAGGCTCCTTCGATAAGATTTTCGTACTTGGTCGTCTTCGAAGGGAACCGAACATCGAACGTTTCAGAACCCTCTTTAAACGTGAGATAATTGTATGCCAACTCCCTGCAATGAATCGGTTTCCAGAACGAACCCCAATAGAGGTAATTCTTCTGCGATACCGGGTCATGAAAGAACATCGGGTCGATATGTTCGAACCCCTCTCCATAAACAAGCGGAGCGCCGCAGTCGACGAATGGGCCGGTAGGGATTGGGGCGACAGCAACGCCAATTCCGCTGCCCACGCCGCTATCGAGCGTCGCGCAATAATAGAGGTAATACAAACCGTCGAGGTAAACCACATGCGGTGCCCAGTAATCTTGGGTAGTTCTCGCCCACGATGCTTTCGCCGGCAGCGCATCTCCCAAGTGCTCCCACGTTGCGAGATCGGATGATCGAGCTACTTGAATATTGATCGTCGAGTCTAAACCTAGATATTGCGATCCGTAGGCATAGTAATATCCATCGGCAGCTTTGATGATTGAGGGATCTGCAAAGTCGCTTTCTATCGCGAGCTTCATGAGGGGAAGTGTATTGCGCTTCATGATGTGGAGCAAAATACCGTGTTTTCGATTTTTCGTCAATAAAAAACCGGGGACTGCAATCCCCGGTTAACGTATTCTATTAGGTTATACAGAAGCGGATACGGGAGTCGTCTCCATGATCACGAACTTCTTTTCTTCATCGAGCTTAAGCTTGAGCCTCAGCATTTTCTTGGAATCGCTGTCCCAATTGAGCTCTAGAATTTTATCGGCGACAGCATTCTCGAGCGTCGAGCGCAAAACACGCTTGATTTCTCGAGCACCGTATTCCTCTGAGTAGCCGACTTCAGTGATGTACTCGGTGATCTTCGACTCCTCGACTGGCGTTAGCATGATATTGTTTTCTTTCTTGAGGCGAGCGATAAATTTGTCGAGATGGAGCTTCGTAATTTTTACGATATCTTTCTTCTCCAGTTCGCGGAAAACGATAACATCGTCGATTCGGTTCAGGAATTCCGGCTGCAGGTATTCTTTCAGCTCTTCAATGATTCGCTCTTCAGCCTCGACAACTTTCGCGTCGACCGCGTTTTCGGAGCCGTCTTTCGCGTCTACGTCGCCAAGATAGATGCCTACCGTAGTATCTTTCCTCAGGAGCTCCGATCCGATATTCGAGGTCATGATAATGATGGTGTTCTTGAAGTTCACCGTCCTGCCCTTGCTGTCGGTTAATCGTCCCTCGTCCATAATCTGGAGGAGGATATTAAGCACTTCCGGACTTGCCTTCTCTATCTCGTCGAAGAGTATGACTGAAAACGGACGTCTTCTCACTTGATCGGTCAATCTTCCGCCCTGATCGTATCCGACGTAACCGGGAGGCGATCCGAGCAATTTGGAAACGCTGTGGGCCTCCATCAACTCGCTCATATCGATCTGGATGAGCGCGTCGGCTGTGCCGAAGAGCGACTTGGCGAGCTGCTTCGCGAGCTCGGTTTTTCCGACGCCGGTTGGCCCGACGAATAAGAATGAAGCAAGGGGACGTTCGAAACCGGAAATTCCAGCTTTCGCCCGTTTGATGCTTGACGAAACCGACATTACCGCATAATCCTGTCCGATGATGTTGGTGATAAGGTCGTCGTCGAGCTTCTTGACGATTTCCGCGCTATCTTCTCCCATCGAGTTCATGGGAATCTTCGTCCAGTTATGGATGACTTCCTTGATATCCTTTTCCGAGATAGTCTTAGCCGCGGAGTCCCACTCCTTCTTCATCTGCTTCTCCATCTTGGCAAGCTTCTTCATTACCTTCTTCTCGTCGTCCAGGTGGTTGGAAGCTTCCTCTATTTTCTTTTGCTGGAGCGCATCGTTTTTCAACGATACCACTTCACGAAGTCGCTCAAGCTCTTCCTTGAATTCGGGAGAGACTTGGACCCGCTCGAGCTTGTTCTTCGCGCACGCTTCGTCGATAACGTCGATTGCCTTATCGGGGAGGTAGCGGTCGGTTATGAACCTGCTGGTTAGCTTGACTGCAGACCGCAGCGCGCCGTCGGTAATCTTTACGCCATGGTACGCCTCGTAGATCGGCTTTAGGCGCTTCAGGACAAGAACAGTATCGTCCTGCGAAAGCTCCTCGACGTCGACCGGCTGGAATCTCCGCTGCAATGCCGGGTCCTCGTCGAAATGCTTGCGATACTCATCTACGGTGGTAGCGCCTATGCAGTGAAGCACGCCTCGCGCCAATGCCGGCTTGAGGATGTTGGCCATATCGAGCGAATTGTTCGAAGTCGAGCCTGCGCCGAGTATGGTATGGATTTCGTCGATAAACAGGATAACGTTACCCCGCTGCTCGATATCGTGGATCATGTCGAGTATCTTCTGCTCGATATCTCCGCGAAGCTGGCTGCCGGCTACGATTGAGGCGGTATCGATAGACCAGATTTCGTAATTAGCGAGCACGGGCGAGATAGACCCTTCCGCAATCTTCTGGGCTAGACCCTCGACGATTGCCGTCTTACCGACTCCGGCGTCACCGAGGAGGATTGGGTTATTCTTCGTCCTTCTCGTGAGTATTTGCATAAGCCTCGTAATATCCTTCTCGCGTCCGATAACCGGATCGAGCTTTCCTTGCCGAGCTTCCTGGGTAAGATTCCTTCCCATGTTATCGAAGAAGCTTGCGCCCTGCTGCGGGCGTCCGGCGTCGGGAGCTTGCTGCGGCGCTGCCTTTCCCTGTTGGCTGTTTATCTTGTCGCCCGGCATGAATTCCGGATACTGAACATATCCGTCGAGTTCCGACTTTACCTTGTCGAAATTGAAACCGTGCTCGCTAAGCTCTTGGATAAACGAATTGTCCTTTACCTGGAGAAGCCCCAAGAGAAGATGCTCGGTGCCGATGTAGTTGTGTCCCGCATTTATGGCAAGATCGAATGCCTTTTCGAAAACCTCCTTAATTTCGGGAGAAACAGTGATATCGGCGATATTCTCGACCGTGATATTTTCGTATTCCTTCGCATCCTCCATGTTTTGAAGCACCGGCTTACCGCCGAGGAGCGCTTCTTCGATGCTCTTTATCGTGCTTACCGGGTCGAGCCCGAGTTTAGAAAGTATTTTGGATCCGATACCGTCTTTAACGCTCAAAATTCCGATGAAAAGATGTTCGAGCGCAAGCTCGGAAGATTTCAGCTTCACACACGTCTTGTTCGCGAAATTGATGGCTTGTATGGCGTTTTTCGTTAATTTATTCTTCAACATCATCGTGATTATATTATAATTTTAGCAGAGTTGCGAGTCGAGTGACAAACACGTTCACAAAAAGGGAGTAGACTTTATTGAGTAAACCTTCATTACATTCATGTAACGCTATGATAGCATTTCTTCATGCTATTTTCTTGATAAATTCAGATTCTTACTCCATAATCACAGTAAATGGCCGATACGATACGAATTAAAGACATCTCTCAATATAGCGATAAGCAAGTTACTATTCAGGGATGGATGGCCAATAAACGTTCATCGGGTTCTATTCATTTCCTCACCATCAGGGACGGCTCCGGCTTTCTGCAGGCAGTTCTCGGGAAGAAAGATATCGATGCAGAGACATTCGAGCTTGTTGATAGTCTCGGCATCGAGTCCTCCGTGATCGTCAGCGGTACCGTCCGCAAAGACGATAGGGCACCCGGTGGGTACGAGCTACAAATAAACGGATTCGAGCTCGTCGGTGAATCTAAAGACTATCCGATCTCGAAGAAAATGCACGGCACGGGATTTCTCCTTAAGAACCGCCATCTCTGGATACGGTCACGAACGCAATTCGCAACCTTAAAGTTGCGGTCCGAAGTGATTTGGGCGCTCCACGATTTTTTCAAATCGGAAGATTTCGTTAAATTCGACGGCCCGATGTTCACCGGAAATGAAGTTGAAGGTTCCACCACCCTGTTCGAAGTCGATTATTTCGGACAACGGGCGTTCCTCACGCAAAGCTCTCAGCTGTACGGCGAAGCGGGAGCTATGGCATTCGGCAAAGTCTATACGTTTGGCCCCACGTTCCGAGCGGAAAAATCGAAAACGCGTCGACATCTAACCGAGTTCTGGATGCTTGAGCCTGAGGTTGCGTATTACGATTGGAAGGATAACGTAGCGCTTCAGGAGCGCATGATCCACCACGTAATTCGTCACGTGCTCTCGACATGCTCCGAAGAGCTGGAAATACTCGGCCGCGACCTCAAGAAGCTGGAAAACGGGCTTAAGCCGTTCCTTTGGGTCCACCACAAGGATGCCTGCGTCGAACTCAAGAAAGCAGGCCTTTCGATTGGAGAGCGCGATGACCTCGGTGCCGATGAAGAGGCAGTACTAACCAAGATGCACGATGAATTCATCGTTCTCCACCATATGCCCAAGGAAATAAAGGCCTTCTACATGCAGCCCGATATCGAGGAAAACGACGGAAGGGTATTCTGCAACGACTTGCTCGCCCCCGAAGGCTATGGAGAAATAATCGGTGGAAGCCAGCGTATCCATGATCTCGCATTGCTCGAAGAGCGCATCAAGGAGGAAGGCCTCGATATGACGGACTTCCAATGGTATCTCGACCTCAGGAGGTACGGCACCGTCCCCCATTCCGGGTTCGGCCTCGGTCTCGAACGACTTGTAGCTTGGATAGGCGGTCTCAAACATGCTCGAACGGCAATACCGTTTCCTCGAATGATCAACAGACTAAAGCCGTGATTGGGTTAGATAATGTAGCGTAAAGGGTGTATAATCTTTGCCCATAATAGTTCGGGATATGGATAAATTATCGAAATTTGCGTTAAAAAGGCAGAACCTGTCTTACAGTTCTGATTTGGGTAGGCACTACCTTCAATTGAGAAAGAAAAGTTTGCGGCTCGGCCTTAGCAAAACGACAGCTATTCCTTATGCGTTGCGTTATCTCGAGGAATTTCCAAGCACCAGCGATGAGTCGCTAAAAATCGCGGATTTCGGCTGCTCGGAAGGAAGCGTCTTGCGGGAAATTCAACAGCTTACGAAATACAATAACGTTGAGTTTTACGGTATCGATTTCAACGAATCCTTACTCGAGAAAGCACGCAACATCTACCTCGATATCAATTTCTACAACCGCAATATTTACCAGGATGATTTCTCCAAATGGGAGAACATGTTCGATATTGCGCTTTCAATCAATACAGTACATGAGATTTTCTCTTTCTATGGCTGGAACGGCGTCTTCAACAAGAAAAAAGGTCTCAAGGCGGTTCGCCAATCGTTGCAAAATATCGCTTCGACCATCAAGCCGAACGGTATTTTTATCTTGTTCGACGGTGTCGAGGCCGATACAGGTCTTGAAGAGGAGGTAAAAGTCGAATTTCCGTCTACGGCGATGGAAAAGAACTTCTTGCGATTCGTCGATGAATACAAACCTTATAAGCTGAACTACAAGAAGCTTCGAGGTACGACATACGTGCTCGACATGTTCTCGTTCACGAAATTCCTGACCAAATACGTATATATCGAAAGCAAGGTATGGTCGCTCGAGCGCGAAGAGAGTTACCAGTACTACACGAAAAGCGAATTCGAAAACATTTTTTGCGAACTGGGCCTAGAGATCGAGTCTATCAATCAGCTTTCTCCCAATATAGGTCTTTGGAACGAATACGTCTCAATCAAATCCCCTGGAGTATCGTTTCCGAACCAGCATATTCTTATCGTTGGCCGTAAAAAGGGCCCCAAAGTATGATCATACCAAGATTTTATTCTTGAGTACGCGTGCAATTCCCTGCAACTCGTTCGTAATGTCCGAATGTTCAAGCTTCTGCTTTAGCTCCATCTTGCTCATGAATACGCCGTCGACATTTTCCTGGAAAAACAATTCGTATTCTGAAAGTTCGTCCAGCCTGAGCATGAAAACTTTCACCTTCCTTACTTTCGTATGGACAAATTCGTCCATGAGTACAAGACTATTGTCGTTGGGAAGGATATTCCACGATTTTTCCATCTTGTTGATGAGAGAATCGTACGATTTGGCGGAAAGCGTTACATCGGGTACTTTAAGGTAGTTCTTCTTCATTCCCGTTTTATTAACCAAAACATCGTCTCGGTCGTTTACGAGCCATACCGTATATACATATTCCGTATCCTCTAAATTGGTTGATTTTGTGCTATTATTTGACACGATTGAGGTATCTTTACGGGAACGATGCTAAACCAATTGGTTTAGCATGTCACTATATACATGATAAATACAGTTAATGCTTTACTATAAAAATAGCGAAGTGGCCAAGAAATACAAAGTTTCGAAAGCCACGGTAGGGCATTGGGTTGCTGCAGCCCTCAAAAGCGGAAATAATCTAGGTATCGTTACCGTAAACGGAAAGCAGTATATTGCCCAAACTGAGCATAATGACAATATACTCCAGCAACTTTCCCACAAAGGCCAGAAATTCAAGAACAAAAGCGTACTCAGAAAAATTAGCCCACAACCTGAATTTTACGAGATATTCAATGAAAGCCAAATAGTCGAACTTCTCATGAATCTTGAAGTATACCACGAGATTCCCCATAAATTTTCTTACTTTAATGGAGGGGCTCAATATTGGGATAACTACGTGAAACGAACTATTCGCGAGCATATTTCGACGACTGTCTCCAACACCGCTGATGTTCTACGGCTCAACAAGACCTTTATCTATAACGCCCTCGGGCGTAAGAAAGTAAATTTCGTCGATATCGGCGTAGGGAATGCGTATCCGGTGAAAGAGATCCTCAAATTCTTGCATGCAAAGAAAGCATTGAAAAAGTATATTGCTCTCGATATCAGCGAATCAATGCTCGAAATCGCGCAGAATAACATTGTCGTGTGGTATAACACCAAGGTCGATTACGAGGGGCATATCGTCGACATCAGCAACGAGAATATCCGCGACCTCCTTTTCAGGAACTCTCAATACTCAGATTCTCACGACACGATAAACCTAGTCTGCTTCTTGGGAAGTACGATCGAGAATATGGAGCCCAATGACCATTCGCTCGAGAATATCCGAAAAAGCCTCGGCATAAACGATATCTTCGTCCTAGGCAGGACGCTTGACACCGATAAGGCTAAGACCTTTTTCGACTTCTCCGAGACTAGCCCGAAAGAGGAGCCGGACAATAAATGGAAATGGATGTACGAAGCATTAAGCCTTACGGAAGATCTTTACCGGTACGAGATGCTGTACGACGAGAAGACCAAATCGCGCATCGGGCAGATGGTTCTTACCTCAGATGTAGAGCTCGAATTCAAGACCAAGCTATTCGGTAAAGTGATCAGTTTCAAAAAAGGAGATGCTATCGTTACCTGGAGACATCGGCATCATCGCTATCGTGAAATCGTTGAGGAAATGATTTCCAACGGTTTCGAGATCTTGCAGACTTCGACATCCCCCGACCACTCCCATCTGCTCGTCATAGCCAAAGCCGCAACTCAGCAATAACAGGACGTTTAGGACGAAGGCCCATAGTCTCAGAATATAGTCAAAATCGCACTTTTTATATATAATCGGTCCTGATATATATCAAAGGCGAATATGAGAGTCTACTTTTCAGCAACGATTACCGAGAACGAGACGCTAAAGTCTATGTATCGGCTCATGTTAGAATACCTCAAGAAGAATAATCACAAGGTACTCGACTACGGCTCCGACAAGCTCACTCCTACTATGATCATCAGCCAGGATTACGACGAGCTGAAGGAGAAATACCGGGAACTCGACTCTTATCTCAAGAACTCCGATGTCTACATCGCAGATATTTCTGAGCCGAGCGTCGGTATTGGGTACGAGATTTCCCAGGCGATCTTATTGAGAAAACCCGTTCTAGCGCTTAAATACCAAAAAGCACCTTACCACCCGCTTTCCACCATCAAGGGAAACAAAAATCCATACATGCGCTACAAGGAATATAACGAGCGCACGATCGATACGATCCTAAAGCAGTTTCTCGATGAGGCAAAAGATAAAATCGATACCAAGTTTATCTTGATCATCCCTGCAGAGATCGACCGATACCTGGAGTGGAACGTACGCGAGCGCGGCAAGCCGAAGGCGGAAATAACCCGCGAGGCTATCGAGGCGATGATGCTTAACGATGCCAAATACCAGGAATACCTCAAGAATAACGAATATCCCGATGTCGAACTCGACTCGGAGGGCGAGAAATAATGCCGGGGCTGCGGCCCCTTTTTTTGTTGCCCAAAGCCGCCCTTCTGTTATAATAAGCCATGTCGGATATGTTCTTTATTATCGCGAGCGTTTGTATCGTCGTCGTCACGATACTTTTAAGCCTTCTTATTGTTAAGGCTATCAATACGCTTGACGAGGTGAACGAGGTTGTCGCAAACACCAACAAGATAACTACAACCGTCAGCGGCATCACCAGTTCCGTATCCGATGCCGTCGCTACCTTCCTTCAAGTAGGAGCCGTCGTGTCCCCGATTGTGGGGTTAACTAAAGGCATTTTCCGAAAGAAGGGCAAGAAGAAATCCAAGTAATTTCATTCCTGTTCATGGCCAGTTCTACCACGACACTGGTATTTTTTTGCGTAATTTCATAAATAAAGAATAAACATATGTTAGATCCTAAATATATCCGCGAAAATGCGGATGCGGTTAAACAAAATATTATCGAACGCAACTTCAATCCCGAAGTGGCAAACGTCGATGCATGGCTGGAAGCCGATACAAAGCGAAATGCCTTGAAGCAAAAAGTTCAGGACCTCAACCAGCGACGCAACGAGATCGCCGAATTGCTGAAAGACAGCGAAAAGCGAACACCCGAACTTATCAACGAGGGAAAGCAAATCAAAGAAGACCTCGCTCCCCTCGAAACCCAACTCGAGGAGCTCGATAAGGAATGGAACCTTCTCTTGGCCGCGATACCGAATATGCATACGGCCGATGTCCCCCGAGGCAAAAGCGACGAAGAGAATGTCGTCCTTCGGGAAGTTGGCGAAAAGCCGAATTTCGATTTCGAAGCGAAAGATCACGTAACGATCGGGCAAGAGCTCGGAATCCTCGATTTCGATGCAGGTTCGAAAGTAACCGGCTCGCAATTCTACTATCTCAAGAATGATGCGGTCCTTCTCGACCTCGCGTTGCAGAGATTCGGCATGGAGTTTTTCCAGAAGAAAGGGTTCGAGCTCGTCATTACTCCTGACTTAGCAAAATCGAAATACTACCTCGGCACCGGATATGCTCCCCGAGGCGACGAAGCTCAGATATACGAAATCGATGGAGAAGATCTCGGGCTGATCGCGACAGCCGAGGTTACCATGGCCGGATATTTCGGAGACGAGATTCTCGACGAATCGATGCTTCCGTTGAAATATGCGGCACTCTCGCATTGCTATCGTAAGGAAGCTGGCGCATACGGAAAGTATTCGAAAGGCTTGTACCGGGTTCACCAATTCACGAAGCTCGAAATGTTCGTGTACTGCAAGCCCGAAGAATCGGAGGCTATGCATCAAGAGCTGCTCGCATTAGAGGAGGAAATTGCTCAAACCTTAGGTATCCCCTACCGGGTAGTCGAAATGTGTACCGGCGATTTGGGCGCGATGGCAGCACGCAAATACGACTTAGAGGCATGGATGCCGGGACGCGGCGATTACGGCGAGATTACCTCGACCTCGAACTGCACCGATTTCCAAGCAAGAAACCTCAATATCAAGTACAGAACCGCAGACGGCAAGACGGAGTATCTCCACATGCTCAACGGAACGGCAATCGTCATGTCGAGGTTCCCGATCGCAATTTTGGAAAATTTCCAGACTGCTGACGGCAGAGTTCGCGTACCCGATGCCCTCATACCGTATGTCGGCAAAGAGTATCTAGAGAAGCGGTAGTCACTAAGCACGCATATCGAAAGTCCCGGTAATCCGGGACTTTTTTCTATAAGTTCATTGCAAAATCCGAAGGATGTGATAGAAAATAACAATGCTTGCCCCGAAGGAAGACAAAACCGAGCAAATCAAAAAGATCCGAAACCAAATCAATATACGTTTCCTCAGCACTATCCCCAGCATAACTCTCAAGAAAATCGAC
Organism: uncultured Candidatus Saccharibacteria bacterium; assembly: GCA_964626735.1. Lineage (GTDB taxonomy): Bacteria > Patescibacteriota > Dojkabacteria > JAOAGR01 > JAOAGR01 > CAZVIJ01. Next base: position 6,670 of record CAZVIJ010000040.1, on the reverse strand, counting down.
GACAGTACGTTCATGCGCAAGCTGCTCGAAGACAAACATGAGGCTATTAAGGAGAATACGGTCTTCGCTGCGAAAGTTTTCCATGAGGTGGGGATGGTTGACCCGAAGCGGTTCGGCTACGAAGTCTCCCGGAGGTATTGGTACTTCGTCTACCTTTCGAACCTCATCGACCATCCGGTATTCATCAAAAGGTACCTAATCGAGATGCGCAAGCACCTTAAAGAAAACTCAATTTTGCGACCACTCTACTGCCGCCTTTACGATAAAATGAACTTGTTCGAGCATCATACCCAGCGGTACGGTACGCAACATATTCCGAATTTCGAAGATACGATCGAAAATATCAAGTACCTTAACGAACGTAGAAATGCCATGAACTTGCCTACCCTGAACCTCTCTCGAAAATGAGACCCAATTCCCTATAATAGGGATCATGGATGGCATAGCAAAATACCGATTTCTCTTATTTTCCGAAAATCCCGACCGGCTGAAGGATTTCTATAAAGATATCCTTGAGCTACCGCTCGAGTTTTCGCTCGACTTGCCGAACGACTACGGGTATATGTTCAAGCTCTCGGATGATTTCAAGCTCTGGATCGGGCAGCATTCGGAAGTTACCGGAAAAAGCAGCGAACCGTACCGTCATATCCTCAATCTTTACGTCACCGACGTGCACGCATGGTTCGATCGAGTCAAATCGCACCCAGAGGTCCAAATAATCTGCGAGCCGTGCTTGACGCCAACATCAACCGAAGATAAGCCGCGGTATGTAGCTACCTTTCTTGATCCCGAAGGGAATTGCCTCCAGTTTATGACACCGGGCTAATTGCCGGATTGAAGTTCGCAAAAAAAAATCCCGGCTCGTAAGCCGGGATTCGCGTAGGTATCTTTTTATTTAACCACTGAAATAGTGTATAGTTTTTTTCCAGCAGGGAGGTTTACTTCTACCTTGTCTCCTTTCTTCTTTCCGATGGATGCGGAAGCGAGCGGACTGTCGACGTTGAATTTGCGTGCGATAATATCGGTTTCACCGGTACCCACGATTTCGAAATCGATTTGATGCCCTTCGGAGTCTACAAGCGTAACATGGCTTCCAATATTCACCGATCCGTCTTTGGCTAGACCGGTACTTTTAACGATTTTTGCGTTAGCGAGGATTTCTTCGAGCTCGGCGATCTTCGCCTCATTGATATCTCTTTGTTCGATTGCCGCCTGGTATGCTGCATTCTCGGATAGGTCACCTAACTCGGTAGCTTCCCGGATGCGGCTTGCAACTTCAAGACGAACGGTTCCCTTCAGGCGCTCCAATTCGTCCTTCAGCTTTTCATAGCCTTCGGCGGTAAATATATTTTTCTTTGTTGCCATAGTATAATTCCTTCCTTTTTGATTAAATAAAAATAGTGCCGAAACGAACCTTGCACTGGAAGCAAAAATCCCCACCCAAGCTTCCAGAACTTAATTCAATTTAACCACAACCGAGAACGATTGTAATTATGAATTGAATAAATATTCATCTCGAGCATTACCGTTATTAACCAAATGAAAAACGACTAGCATCAGCAACTTGCTGTAGCTAATCGTTTCTTATTTAGTAATAAAGGCTACTACC
>CAZVIJ010000040.1:0-5051 GCA_964626735.1 uncultured Candidatus Saccharibacteria bacterium | reverse complement strand
TACCTTATCGAATACTACAGGCTCTTGAATTGCGAGCTCCGATAGCATCTTGCGGTTTAGTGCAAGATCGCTCTTGTTGAGGCGATTGATAAATTGCGAGTAGCTGATTCCCTTGCCGTTAAGAGCCGCATTCAAACGAACGATCCATAGGGATCGCATTTGACCTGCCCTCTTTTGCCTGCCGTTGAAGGCATATTGGCCAGCATGGAGGTACGCTTCCTTAGCACGACGATAGATCTTTGATCGGGACTGTCGATACCCTTTTACCTGGTTTAGGAGCTTCTTGTGTTTCCTTCGAGCGACTACTCCTGCTTTTACTCTCATACTTTGTGATTGTATCTCATTTATGTAAAATTCTCAAGAATTGCCTTGTTCTAGGCGTTCTTGATGCCCGTAATGAGCCTCTTGACGTTGCGCCCAGCAGCCTTGGAAAGGTTCCTTTTATTTCTCTTCCTGTACTTGGTGGTCGCATCCTTCTTGGATTTCAGGTGATTCCAGCCAGATGCGCTGAACATCAACTTGCCTGTTTTCGTTACCTTGAAGCGCTTTGCAGAGCTTTTATGTGTCTTTAGCTTAGCCATAATGTCGTTTCCGTACCGCGTATAATACCATAATATACGGCATTTACGCCAATAATTACCTGGATGTTATTTCTTTGAGCTTTTCACGATTGCGTAGACATTCCTGCCCTCTTCTTTTGGAGGAGTTTCGATGTCTGCGACATCCTTGAGCTCTTCGAGCACCTTCTTGAGCTGGTCAAAGTAATAGCTTTTGTCGAGCCTTCTGTCCCGTCCCGGTTTAACGGTAAGTTTTACCTTATGCTTCTCATCAAGGAACTCTTTAACCCGCTTGATTTTATGCATGAGGTCTCCGATATCGGTGAGGGGTTTGAACCACATTTCCTTAAGCTCGGTAGTATGCTGTTTTGAGCTTTTCTTCTTTTTTGAATATTCGTACTTGAACTTGGACCACGTGATGATTTTGCAGACCGGAGGCTGTGCCTGGGCTGCTATTTCGATAAGGTCCATTTCTCGTTCCCTCGCTATCGCGAGCGCTTCCTGAGGCGTCATGACTCCAAGAGCGTTGCCCTCTTCGTCGATAACGCGGATCTCATGAGCCCTAATATATTCGTTTCTCCTAAACTTGTAGTTCAGGTTCTCGCTTTGCGCTTTATAGAATTTTCTCCTGTAGTTCTGTGCTATTGTGGTGTTTTTAACAAATAATGACTAAAATCAATGTTCTTTTAGCCTACGGGACAATTTTATCAGAAATATCGAAAGATTTGCTATAGCCGGGTCTGCCTTGATGATCGAATACTGCGCGAACTGCTTCACTTCATCTGCCAAACTTTTCTTGAACTCGGTAAAGCCATCCCCCTCTTTGATCCCCCATAAGTCGTAGATGGGCAGGTTTATGCGGGAAAGCAGATTTACCATCGTTATTTCGATAAAGGAAGGTGCCCGAAACCTCAGACCTTCTTCACGGGCGCCGGCAAAAACCCGTTCTAAAGCGGTTCGGTTCGGGTTGAAAAAACAAAGTGTGTACGCCAACGGCCCGGTCTCGCTGACGGCAAGCGACAAAACGAATTTCGTATTTGTGAACATGCGGCGAAAGGTTTCCTTGTCCGGTACCGGATATCTATTGCCGTGTCGCTTGATCGTCTCCTGAACAAGATCGTGAAATTTCTCGAAAATATCATCCGGCAGTTCGTCCGTTTTCGTTATGGTAAAGGATGAAGTATCTTCATCCGGAATAGACCCGAATGCGTCGTCGTTCGTATAGAAGGCTACTTTTACGCCTTTTTTTCCGGCGTAAACGAGGTCGTACCGCTTCTTGGAATTGAACTTTCCGATCCAGTTAGGTGTCGGATAGATGAGCGCAGTACCGCGTATATGCTCGCGAACGTCAGATTTCTCGAAACTTTCCGTGAATTCGCTTGGCGTTTCGCAATGGTCGATGCCGATAAATGAAAATCGCTTGTTGCGGAGCTCTCGTTTGAGATACTCGACGAAATCCCGATATTCATCGATCGTTTTCGTACTCTTGTCGAACCGAATACCGCCCCGAGAATGGCCTACGTTCCTGCCGAGAATCGAGCGATACTCGATTAGGATGCCGAATCCATTGTTGGTAATGATATCGTATTTTGTCTTTAGAACGTTTTTGAACCACGCTTCGCTATCGAAATAGCAGTCGTAGTCGATAGAGGTGATGATGTCGATAAAACTCTGGTCCATTAGAGAAGCCTAACCCTTTCAAAGCTTCCTGGCAACGCCACGAATTCCCCGCCGAACATGGTCTTGAAACCAACATAGCTTCGCCCTTTAGACCTGCTTGCGCCATGGAAATCGATCGCATGTACCGTATCTTGAACGAATGCGTAATCGAAAAGGGCGTTGTGAAGTGCGAAGCCCAACTTCGAATTCTTCCCCCTTTCATTCAATCCGGTGAATATAAGCTGCAATATTTTGTAAGGAGCCCCAGAATTATCAACGGTTTCGACGAGATATCCCAAAAGGAAGCCATCGATTGCTCCCGTAGATTTTGACCGTGCGACCGCGACGCGCATACCTTCCCGCAGAGATTTGAAAGCCTCGAGGGATTTCGGCGTAAAGCCGATTTGATTGGCTGAATACGCGTAAACATCGTGAACTGCCTTGAACTCCTCGTCGGTAAGCTCTTTAGTAACTTCGATATCGTACGACCGAAGGCCTTGCCTGACGTAGCGCATGTTGCGGGAATTTAACCCCGGAGAATCGCGATAGACCAGATTGGTCTCGTCATCCTGGATATACTCCGAGCGTTTGAATCCTGACTTTTCGAGAGTTTCAGCGACGTACTTCCTGTCATTATCCGAAGCGATAAACGGCAGGTCGATTTTTATCTTCGTCATTTTGAGCGAAGCAATATGCTCGACGAATTTCAAGAATCCATCTTTAGACTCGCATACGGGGCCAAGCGGTATGTATCGTGCCTTCCAGAAGAGTTTCGTAGTCGATTGGTACCGGTAGTAGAAGCCTTCACCTTGATGAAAGTTCAACCCGAACTCTTTTCGTTGAGTCGGGTCGAACATGAAATATCGCTTGCTCGTATCCATTATAGATTTACGTTCGCTGTATCGGATTTGGTGCCGCCTTCTTGCGGGTCGACTGATGCGAATATCGAATAGGAACCCGGTAGCGTAAAGTCGCAGCGGTAGTAGAAGTAGGTTTTATCGTCCGATTTGAACGAGTCGCATTTAACGTCGGTATTCGTTGCGGTGTACCGTACTCTCAATTGCGGGTTATTGAAACCCTTGGTACCGCTTACGTTTACCTGCACCTTCTTGTTCGTGCCCACTGAATTCACTTGGCTCGTATCGATATTAACTTGCGCACCGCCGGGGATTGCCCCTCCGGATCCTCCGATACTGAATGTCTTGTCATCTTGTGCGGTATTGCCCCGTACGTCGGTTGCGAGTACCGTTACCTTATGGTTGCCGTTCGCCATGCCGATTAGCGGAATATTGAGCTGGTACGGCGCGGTTACGAGTGTCTGCTGCAATACGTTATCGAGGAAGAATTCGACCTTCTGCATTTGGAAGTCGCCCGTTACTGCGGCGATCACGGTCATGTTGTCGCCCGGATTGTAGTTGCCGCCTTGGAGCGGGGAAATGATGTTGACGGTTGGCTTATTGGCGGTCCGTTCGAGCGCGCATGTCTCCGTCGGAGGCAGCTGGCCAGATTTAGCGAGGAACGCGTCGACCTGATCTTGTAGTCTCTTTTGCGGGAAGATCTTATATGCCATGTACGTCTTCTGTTGCGCCTGGCCTAAGTCGATATCGAGCTGTCGAGCAAGCTTTAGGGTATCGCCGCATTGCGTGACGGTCGCCTGGACAATCATATCTTCCGGTTTCGGCATGCTGGTATCGGCGACCCAATCGGTCGTGACCTTGTCGCCCGGACATTTATCGCTCTTCGCTCGGCCGGTGAGAAGGCAGATTTCAGTTTTTCTGACGCCTTCAGGCACTCCCCATCGTTCAGTCTTGATTGATGGCAGGTATTTCGAAAGGAACTGCTTATAGAGATTCTTGTAGAGCGCCTCGCCGGTCGCGTCGCCGTTAAGCGGGCACTTGTTTGCGCCGCAGTCGTTTCCGGTCCACATGCCCAGAACATAGGTCGGCGAGTAGCTGACGAACGTTGCATCACCGGGTCGTCCTTCAGCATTGTCTGACGTACCGGTTTTTCCTGCGACATCGATGCCCATAGAGTTCATCTTGACCAGAAGATCGTCCGCCTCGAACAGCCAGTAGTGCTTGTTCATGTCGTTGATGAGGTAGGTGTACTTCTTGTCGACCACTTGCGTGGAATCGACTTTCGTATTGTCGAGCACGACCTTGTTTTGGCTATCCTTGATTTGGAGTATAAACTTCTGCGGCTTGTACGAGCCCTGGGAAGCGAGGGTAGCGTATGCGTGCACCTGCTCCATGAGCGGCATATTAGCGGCTCCGAGCGGAGCTGCAGGACCTTGCACCTGCTCTCGGAATGGCTCCCATCCATTCAGCTTGATATAGGTGTTGCGGTAGTTCTCTGCTCCAACCAGGTGGAACGTCGAAACTGCGGGAACATTGAGCGATCGCTTGAGGGCAGTCCTCATGTTGAGGAAGGAACCGAATTGACCGTTCTTGCGGTCGTAGTTATTCGGGACATAGGCCTGCGTCGAGCCGTCCGGCCGCAAATCTAGGTTCGGAATATCGGGAACGATGCTGTCGGGGTTGTACCCGTTCATGAATGCGGTCATATACAAGACAGGCTTCATGGTCGACCCCATCGATCGTGGCGAAAGGGCGGCGTTATACTGCGGCCTGAACTTCGGATCATTCGACGGCTCGTTATAGTCTCTCGAACCGACCAATGCGAGGACTTCTCCGGTTTTGGGATCTTCGAGGACGCCAGCTGCGTTTTGCGCACCGATCCGCTTCTGGAAGCATGCATCTTTGACCTGGGGCTTACTGGTGACTTCCAACAGCTGCTGCGTCGGCAGATCGACTGCGGCTACCACGGTGTATCCTT
>CAZVIJ010000039.1:11185-17902 GCA_964626735.1 uncultured Candidatus Saccharibacteria bacterium | reverse complement strand
CGGAGGTGCAGGAGTTCATCCAGAAAATAAAGGAACATGAGGGAAAACGAGATTATGCGCTCGTAATGATACTCGCATACGCAGGACTGCGAATCTCGGAGGCGCTTTCGCTTACGCTTGACGATATCGATCTTGCCAACAACCAAATTGCAATACGATCAAGCGCCAAGCAACGGGTAGTTCCCATGAATAAGCCCGTCAGCAGCTCCATTGCCTCGTACCTCAATGCGCGCGAAAAGTATCCAAGCTCCAAAAACTCGAACATGCTGTTCGTCAGCAAGCAAAACGGGTGGCTTGATAGGACCGGGGTCAATAAACTTTTCAAAAAATATAGCGCTACGATTACGCCTCACCAATTGAGGCACTTTTTTTGCACCAATGCTTTGGAGAAGGGGATGAAAGTTAGAGATGTCGCGAGTTTAGCGGGTCATTCAAATGTGCATACGACAAAGATCTATGCCAAACATGATGAAGCCGGTTCAGCCCAATAACTTATAGGAACTCGATATTTTCCAAGATTACTTTTTCGGTATCCGCCCTATCGCTTGATCCGTTCAGGTAGGCAGATATCCAATAGAGCCCTTTTGGCGTTGCAAGAAAGTAATCGCTTGTGGAGGCATTGCTGCCGTTCTTGAGGCCAAAAGAGATAGGCTCTTTATTCCAGAGGGGGATCGATTTTTTGTTGGTTATCTCGTAGTTCTTTAGATCTGCTTGGTTCTTGAAGTAGCTTTCCAGGTCAGAAAGTCCTTGGTCGGTGTTGAGATTCTGTGGGTTTTCTTTACACCGAACGGTAAGGTAAGAATTCGTAAGATCACTATCGCTTTGGCCAAAGAGAACCGTTGCATTATGGGCGCCGTACGATTGTCCAGCAACATCCTCTTTAAATCGCCATTTGAGATTTTTGCTTGCGTCAACATACTTTCCATATGCCGGAGGCATAACCACTTTAACGTTGCATCGACTGCTGGTAAATTGCGACCATCCGGCAGGTACGATAGCAACTCCCGGTTTTATCGGGATCGTCGTATGTGAAACTGACGGCTGCGGATCGATTATACGCGTGGGGGATGGGGTAGGCTTCGCCATCGCGTCGCGCAGCTGTCGTTCGACCTTATTTTTTTGCCCGACGACATATACGAACGATACGGTAAGCAGTACTGCCAATAATCCGAATATCACCGATGCCGCTTTCCAAGCATCGAGTCCAAGAGTTTTCTTCTGCGGATCTTCCATAGTCTCTATACCAATAGAGTATTACTTCCAGTACAAAAAGTACATTGAACACTGCTTAATAATTCGTGAAGCCTTTACTTTGTTCTATAATTTGTTAAAGTATTCTCGTTATGAAAGAAGCCCCAAAAAAAACAAATGTTTACGAAGTTTCCTACTCGTTGTGGGATGGACGAGGTAACGTTAATATAAGCTCGATATTCGTGAAAGCCCGATCAAAAGAGGCAGCTAAAATAGAAGTCAACAGGATGATCCAGAAGCTTGGTTACGGACTTTGGACCATCGATGACGTTGTCGATTGCTTCGATCAAGAAGTACTCGTGTTTTTCGATTGATAACCGAATTTTCCGCCGCGGGCCTGGTTAGGTCCGCATTTTGTTTGCCGCAGAATTGCTATACTCGAATGTATGTCATACCCCACGCTTGAAGGCTTGAATCAAGCCCATGAATTCAGCATATCGCTACGTAAAGCTCTTGCCGATTCCGTCCCCAAAATCGCGGAGTTGGGAAGAGCTCCAGAACGAATGATTGCTTTATTGCAAGACCTTGGGCTTGTACATGATGCTTCACCTCTCGTACAGCAAGACGGCAGCAGGACGAATCTCGTATACGGTTATCCCGACGGTGTTCGAAAATTTACTGTGGCGTTCAATCCGGCGCACGCTCCGTATCCGTACCTTATCCTCCTGAATCATGACGGCAAGCCGTACCCGATTTCAACGATGGTAGTGCACACTCCGTTTCCCGGCGGGGTAGAAGGGCGTCTTCAAGCCGCCGATGAAGTACTTCGGTGGCTCGGATCGGGGCACCTTGTCGAATGCACAAGCAGCAGGATAACCGCTTCTACGCAACATCCGTATCCCTCGGCAGAACGCGTACTCGACGCAGTTGTCTCGTTCGTGCACGAAGATCAGGAATATAACCTGTGGTACTAGCTGTAACAGGTAGTAACTCTATACCCATGAACGAACAAGAGAAAAGTAACTATATCGAAAAAATCAAATCCGAGTTGGCTGAGCTTAAAGGCCGGTATGAGGAGAAAAAAGCTAAAGGCGAGATGGACGAACAGGAGACGGAATTGCGGGATAAAATCAACCAGCTTGACCAAAAACTCGATGAGCTCCGCGATGCGGGCGAGAATAAATGGGACGAGTTGAAGCTATGGATAGAAGAGAAGTGGCATGAGCTCAAGGCAAGATTCTGACTATCGATGGTTGAGTAATAGAAATACGTTTGTATACTGTAGGTTATATGTCGAACAACACCATCGTTACGCCACCGTTTTACGATAGAAATTCAAATTCTTCAGTCTTGCTGCTGAATCCGGGAGAACCCCGGATTGCGTATTCGATGCACTCCGAGGCTAATGCACTCATAGAAACGAGGCTTGGTCTCAGTGCATTATGGATAAATACGATGCTGCGCATAAATTTGTCGTGGTTTGATGTGTCCGGGACAGCAACATCGGGGGAACTTGATTCTAAAGGGCCGAATACGTTTCTCAAAGGACGCATACAGGATGCGAACGGAAACGATATCGAGGAAGTGAAGATTGTATACTTACCGGATCCTGTTGGCCGCCTTGCAGAAGTGGCTCGCATCACCCTCTTGCCGGCAGTCGTTACGAACCCGCCCGGTATGTCCGTACATGTCGACCGGGAGGAAGATGATGTTCCTGGCTTCGAGCTGATATACGTACATGACGGATGGGCTTCACTTTCCTTGGCCTCGCAGTACGGGAAGATGCCGGACGGGACCTGGTGGTACGATGGGGATTTGGAAACATGTACGTTACGGCGGGGAATGTTGGCAATCATCACCTCGAACCGACCAAATGCTTGGACCGCCGTTTCCGATGGCGTCAGCGAGCCGATGTTCGAGTTCAGCTATATCACGAGGCCAGTTTGGGATCCTTCGTTTGTATTGCCTGTTGCCTTGGCGAAGTGAACTTCAGTTTCAACGCCAGGTATGCCCTAAGGAACCCGTACAAAGTGGCGATTACGAAAATATCCGTCGCAAAATTAGTTGGAATATTTTTCAGCTCATGCGGCGGCGCGGGGAAAATTATCTGCAATCCGAAAATAAGAACCGCGTGGGAGACATAGATGAAGAGCGAGTTTTCGCCGAGCGGGGTTAGGAGCCATCCAAATCTTTTGGCAATGGCCACCTCGTATTTCCTGAAGAAAACGAAGAGTGCAGCAAACCACAACGCGAACGTCGCTATGCGCAGAATAGCTAAGTTTGTTTTATCGAACAGCTCCCAATAGCGGTTGTTATATTCGATGACGAAATTCACGAAAGCGGAACTTCCGCCCACGAACCTACCCAAAGCCTGCGCTACGATATCCCGAATATAATCGTTCGTGAAGATGTGGCTCGCTATATAGGTAGTGACTGCAGAAACGTATAGGATCGTCGCGCCAGTTTTTTTCCACGGTAACTTTACGAAGACTCTTCCTATCTGATGATAATAGTATCCGCATGCGAGTCCATGGAAGAAAAGTAACTGCCACGAAAAGTAGGCATTATCGTGAAGACCCAAATACCAAACAAACCAGCTTGCGGCAAGCAGGAGCCATACGAGCCGTTTTTTCAGGAGATACAACGCAACCGGGGAGACACAAAAGAAAACCACATAGAAGGGCAGGAAGTCGGACCATCCGTATTTGTATTCGAGCGTAAACAATTGGATTATGAAGTCTTTTTCCTGGATGCGTTGCGGGGAAACCCAGACGTTGATATTGGGGCTTTTGGCGATGAGGGCCCATACGGTGAATAGCATGGTGAGGGCTATGGAAATAAGGTAAAGTTTCATGCTTCTCGACCATATCCGTTTCGTCACCTGCCCAAACAAGCCTCCGTCAATTTTACGCCGCGCAGTGATCCCAAGCACCAAACCGGAAATCAGGAAAAACCCTTCTGCCGCAGATGCCCAAAGCCTGCCTTGACCCGTAAACAGGTCGAGGAAGCCGGGGAACCGAGACATGTGGTCGATAATGATGACGCATAGAAACAGGCCGCGCATCATATCTATTGATTGTATTCGTCGGGAAGACACTATCTAGTTTATTGGTGTTGCATGAAGTTTCGCTGAAATCGTCCTTCTCGAAATTCGAACGTATAATAGTAAGTATACAAAATGTTTCTCAGAACCACTACATGCTGAATATGCAATTTCATATAATCATGCCATGATTGATACAAAACGATTGGATGTCGTGTACGATGAGCAACAATTTACGCTGCGCGGGGTTACGACGCCTGCGCTGTACGATTTGACTGGATTAACGTCCCTGAGCGGTACTTGGCTTGCTCCGTATCTCCAAACCGTACATCCCGAACTTGCGGCCGATCCCGAGATGCTCGTGCGTGCTGCAACTACCTTTATGCAAGGGGGAATGGTAGATGTCCATGCTTCAACCCGTTATCGGCAGCATGATGAAGCGATGATGCATGCCGAGCGCAGAATTGTTATCGAGCGCGAACTGGATGGCGGTCTGGCATTGCGGTCGGCGATCGTCGATGAAGCACATATCTAAGCCGGTACGGAATTGAGCGTACTCCGTTCGCTCGACACCTTTGACGGGAGGCAGAGAATAGTTAATTTTGCCGGCATTGGCGATGTTTGGCTTACTAGCGTATTCCTGCTTGGCGACGATCTGTATAAAGGAATCGTTGCAGTGACCCAAGCTCCACCATTTCGCCTGCATCTGAATTATCCCCGTATCGCGAGAATGTGGCTTGAGCTCTTCAAAAAGCGCTATGAGAATGCGATGCCGTCGCTTTTGGGTATCGACCCGATGGTACTCGATCTCGATACGCAAATTTTTTTCGGTAAAGTGAAGAATATCTCCGATGAAATAGTTGACCAGATTGAAATTACCGGACCGGGAAGAAAAACGACATCGAAGATATACGATCGGTTAGCAATTGCGCGCAATGCTATTGCCGAACAGCTGCGCGATGCGGGGGCGAGTTCCGAAAGTGTCGAACGACTTAGTTACCCGAACGTACCTCAAGGAAAGAATTATAAATATGGCAACCCATAGAACTGTTCCGCAAAAACCGCTGTCAGTCGGTAAAACCAAAGATGCCGGTTACGAAGCTGGTGTACGAAGAACTTTTCCTGTTGACGTACCTATGCTGTGGGAATCGCTTGTTTCCGAAGTCGGCCTTTCTGTCTGGCTTGGCTCGGTACGGACCGAGGATCTGCAGGTGGGAATCGAGTTTTCCGTGACGGGAGGTATCGAGGTGAAAGTAGCAGTCTTCGTTACCGAAAGCCATATGCGTTTGAGATGGAAACAAGCGGGATGGAAAAAAGCATCAACCTTACAAGTTCGGGTACTTCCAAGCGGAAATAACGCTACGCTCAGTTTTCATCAAGAAAATCTATCGGATGCAGAAGTTCGGTCTCATATGATAGAGCATTGGACTCGTGTTCTCGACGAATTCGAAAAATTACTGGCTTCAAATGTTTAGGTGCTTTTCGCATGACAGGTTGTCCGCTTTCCAACAGATGCTGGCGAACTTGAACATCACGATTTTCCTTTGACTAATCGCCAAACTAAAGGGAACATCGCCAACCGTGCCCGTAAACTCGGTTGAGTCAGCATGGGGAGTCAATTCAAGCGTTTGACCTTCTGCTGGTGCCAGGATTATCGCATCGAGAGGCAACGGCCGGGCAGCAACGAGGTTTTCAAGTTCGTGTTGAGTATTGGAAGCGATGTCATCATTTCGCAGTCCCTCGCAATTAGTTCCTACGTGGCATGATTCGATCATCGACGATGCTTTTTCCAAATCTCCCGATTGCAAAGATCTCACGAATTCTTCGGCGACAGGCTTCGTTTCAGCTATCTTGAGACGTTGTCTCGTATGCTCGTTTACCAAGTACATGCCGGCAATTGAAGCGATGATCATGAAGCAAACGAGACCGATAGCGAGCAATGTTTTCTGCATACGTACCATCATACACGCTCGTCTCGGCCATGCTAAGGTCTTGCTATCTGATACAGGTGTTCGTTTACGAATGGGATGAGCGCGATGATGGCTGCATGTTCATGGAGGCCTGCCCGGTCTATTAGGTTTCTGGTCAATAATCCTATGGTTCCATTATCCTGCTTTGAATTGGTCCTCCCAAATACGATATCGTCTGCCGCACCTAGCTCCATTCCTTGATCAACGAGTTCCGCTACCCGTGACGGTATCGGGAAGTTGGCGGTGCGACAGGTACTGGTAAACGTATCATTCGAGACGACGATCCACCCGAAACACGTATACGATTTTCCTTCTCGTTCCAGGCCGCCTTCGATTCCAACCCAATAATGCGCATTCGGAAACTGTTTTCGTGCCGCATTCATTCTGCTGGTCGCACCAAGTAGTGTTTCATCGCTGCTCATCGGCTGTTCGGACACGTTCGAGGGGACGCTTACCCCAATAATCTCGAACTGCTCGTCGTAGAACATCTTCGCGAATGCGTTCTTGGTGCAC
>CAZVIJ010000039.1:0-11175 GCA_964626735.1 uncultured Candidatus Saccharibacteria bacterium | reverse complement strand
TATGATAGTTTTCATGGTTCGAAGATAGCGAAATCGTATGAAATGTATATGCACATCTTGTGCATTATATGCTCATGCGCTACGCTCAACTATGAAAGTGTATTTCACCTGTTCGACGGCTGACTTCCTGACGCACCGGGATACATACTACCGCATACGTGAGTTGATCCTTGAAGAGAATCACGTTCTCACCATGGACTGGTTGGATAAGGCGAACGACCGATTGAAGAAAAGGAAGTTCGAAATGGCAGATATAAAGGACGTTTACCGGGACTGCATGCATGCAATTAACGATGCCGATCTCGTGATCGTTGAAGATACCGTTTCGAACTTCAGTACGGGACATCAGATAACGGTTGCCTTGCAAAAACAGAAACCAACCCTAGTTCTTTGGCAAGGGCCCAAGCATCGACATTTCCAGCAAACGTTCATTCAGGGGATCGAGTCGGATATTCTACAGGTGAAGGAATACAGCCTTGAAACGGCTCAAGACATAATTCATGCATTTACCCGGAAGTACAAGGATGTCGGCCTCAGGAACAGATTCCATTTGGTACTCTCCGATGTCGAACGTTCGTATCTTGATTGGGCGCAGTTCACCAAGAACAAAAGCAGGACGAGAATTATCCGGGATGCCCTCAAGAAGGAAATCGATGGGGATGACGACTACGAACAGTTCCTCTCGACCAGTTCGTAATTTCGTCAACATTGTATATACTGTCCCATGGAAAAATATTTGTTGATGATCCACCTGTTGGGGGCGATGTATTTGGGCGGCTATATTTTGTATGCGTTAATGCAAGTTTTCCAAGATAATTCTGAGATGATCGGGAAGTCGATTCAATCGATCGCGGCTAGCAGTACCTTCCAGATTATTACCGGTTCCATACTTGCATTACTTTCGAGTAATTATTCGTTCACGCAATACTGCAGGAATATCGGCATCTATATCGTTGTCGTTACAGCAGTCGAGCTGCTGCTTGTCCTGAAGCTGAAAACCTCCTCCGACGAACGACTCCCGTATCGACATATCCTTACGACCGGCTTTATGAGCATTCTCGTTATGCTCTTTACGGTTTCTCACTTATCGTAACGTCATTTTTGGCGGTACGGTATCTTGATGATAAATGTCGACCCTTTGCCGAGTTTGCTTCTTGCGGTAATTTCTCCGTTGTGGCGCTGCACGATCTTCTTGCAGATGGCGAGCCCGATTCCCGTGCCTTCGTATTCGCTTTTGCCGTGCAGCCTTTGGAATATAGTGAAAATCCTGTCGGTATATTTTTCGTCGAATCCGATACCGTTGTCTTTGACCCGTATGATGCAGAACGTTTCTTGGTGTTTGGACGTTATCGATACCTTGGGCGGCGTTTCTTTCTTCCGGTACTTGAGCGCGTTCGAGATCAGGTTTTGGAATAACTGCCTCATTTGAGAAGAATCGGCGTAAACGGTCTCAAGCCCATCAACCGTAATGCGGGCATTCGTTTGCTCAATCCTCGTATTCAGATCGTCGAGGACATCTTCAACGACTTTCTTCAAATTTACTTTCTTGAACGGCAGGACATGCGTAGCGACGCGAGAATACGCCAGCAAATCGTTGATCAAATTTCCCATACGTATCGATGCCTTTTGCATCGAGTTAATGTACGTTTGGGCGTTTTCCGGCAAGTCGCCCTTGTATTTGGTGACCAGCAGATTCGAGAACGAGGATATTTTCCTCAGCGGTTCCTGTAGATCGTGGGACGCGATATACGCGAAGTCTTCCAGCTCCTTGTTGCTGCGAGCAAGTTCTTGATTCGCCTTCGTCAGCTCTTCGGTACGTTTATCGACGCGAAGCTCTAATTCAGATTTTATCTTTTCGAGCTCCGCCATCGCATCCTTGCGATCGGTTACGTCGATAGATGTCCCGATATACCCTAAGAATGTTCCGGCAGCCGAAAAATAGGGAGTGCCCTCCACGGCCATCCACCGATATACGCCGTCATGGCGTTTGAGCCGGTATTCGAGCGTTACCCGTGATCTGCTGTCGAACGCCTTTCCGAATAATTCGCGCACTGATTGCGCATCTCCCGGATGGACATTTTGCGTCCACCCGCGCTTCAATTCCTGTTCGAGCTTTCTTCCGGTAAAATCGCACCAGGGCTTGTTGACGTACGTGCAATCCTTATGTTCGTTGCACATCCAGATTAGGACCGGTGCGCTGTCGGTAAGCATCCTAAATCGTTCTTCGCTTTCCCTGATAATCTCTTCCGAGCGGATCTTGTCGGTAATGTTAATGCACATGACCTGGACTGCCTTCTCGCCGTTGAACATGAAGAGTTGCGAAATAACCTGGACGTGAATGACGTTTCCTTTAAGCGTAACGAACTTTTCTACCACCGGATTCGTGAACAGTTTCTTGCCTTCGTAAATTGCCTTCATCCTTTCATACGCCAGTTTCTGGGAATCAGGATGTACTATTTTGGCAATTTCCAAACCAATCAGCTGCTTTTCGCTTTCTGCTTCAATCATCCTGACGGCAGCCTCGTTGACGTACATCAACTTGCCGTTTTTGTGTACTGCTATCGCGATGGGAGCCTTGTCGATGAATCGTTCGTATTGTTCGAGTGAGCGTTTCAGGTGTTCGTACGAGGCTCCGTCGAGTGGTTTATTCTCAAGGTCCATGGGCGGTGTATCCCAATGATATAACTTTGGTAAATTTAGTATACTTCATGGTATGGACATCACTCCTGCTACAACAAACTACAAGGTCACGATCGATACCGAGGCCGGTTCGATCGTACTTGAGCTCTCCAAAGATACCCCAAGGACAACCGGGAACTTTGTCGGGCTTGCGAAGAAAGGTTTCTACGACAATACCATCTTCCATAGAGTCATTAAGGATTTCATGATCCAAGGCGGCGATCCGAAAGGAAACGGTACCGGAGGGCCCGGATACAAGTTCGACGACGAGCCGTTTGCCGGTGAATATACGAGAGGAACCATCGCTATGGCGAATGCCGGTCCGAATACGAACGGCAGTCAATTTTTCATCATGCATAAGGACGTACCGCTGCCTAAGAATTACGTCATTTTCGGTAAGGTCGTTGAGGGGATGGATGTCGTCGACGAAATCGCCGAATCTCCTGTCGTTTCGGCACCTCATGGGGAAAAGTCGAAACCGCAAAACCCCGTGTCGATTTTGGCGGTGAAAGTTGAAGAGCTGTAAACTTTTCATCGCCACTTCATGTGGCTGTTGGATAATAAATCAGTCTCCAATACTAGAACAATATCTACTACCAAGCGTAGTAGATATTTTCTTTTACATCATGTAGTATTCAGCAACTAGTTCTTGAGCTAGGAATACATAACCATAAACTACATGAAAGAGAATAAAGCACTTATCCCGGTAGTCATCATCGTGTTGATCCTCGCCATAGCGGGAGGGTTGTACGCGATGAAGCAAAAAAGCAATACCGCCGGCGAAAATCAGAGCATGGCTCAAAACAATACTACATCTGCAACGCCGGAAGTCTCGCCGTCGACAACGGCGTCGGTAACTGCAACTCCGGATGTCCTTGGTACTACTACTATGCCGGATATGAGCGGAACTCCCATGGCCACGACTACGCCAACAGCGGACTTCCTGGTCACCGGTACCCCTCAAGCTTCTACAGCAGATGCCGTTTCGATCGCTGTCGAAGGCGGAGCGTTTTATTTCAAACCGAATGAAATACGCGCAAAAGTGGGGCAGAAGGTGAAGATAACTTTGACTGGAGCTGCGAATGGAGCGATGCCCCATAATCTCTACATCGACGAGTTCAATGTAAAATCGACTACCGTAAAACCCGGTGAAACGACGACGGTTGAGTTTACTCCGGACAAGGCTGGAACGTTCGAGTATTACTGTAATGTCGGCCAGCATCGGAAGAACGGACAAGTCGGCAAACTGATCGTGGAATAGTGTCTGAGATAGATTTAATATGAGGACATGAAACGAATCGCGGTATACATTCTGCTCGCCTTGAACGTATTGTTCATGCTTGGAATCTGGTGGTATCCATCAGGCCCTGGTCTTACGATGACAGGGGCAGACTTGCTGACGCTCGGAAGGCTTGCGGGATTATTAGCCGCGTTCTTTGTCCTCCTGCAATTTTTATTGATTGGAAGAGCGGTATGGCTTGAGCGTACGTTCGGGCTCGATCGCCTAACGTATCTGCATCACCTTAACGGTTTTGCAGTATTGGTCTTCATTGTCTTGCATCCAGTTTTAATAACGCTTGGCTACTCATATGGTTTGCAAGAAGGTATTTGGAAAACATTTACCGATTTGCTCGCCAATTATGAAGATGTACTTGAGGCCCTCATTGCTGTTCTCATATTTATTAGCATCGTAGGGCTATCAGTCTACATCGTCCGAAAGCGGCTGAAATACGAGATGTGGTATTTCATACATTTATTGACATACCTCGCTATCGTTTTGGCGTGGGGGCATCAACTGAAAGTAGGGGGAGACTTTTTCAAGAATAGGTTGTTTATTTACTATTGGTATGGGTTGTATATTCTTGTATTCGGCCACCTCCTTTTCTTCCGTTTCGTTCGCCCCGCATTCCGTTATTTCCGCCATCGCTTCGTGGTATCCAAGGTCACGGCTGAGAACAACGATGTCACTTCGGTGTATATTTCCGGCAACGCGATGAGCACGTTCAAAGTGCGTCCAGGACAGTTCATGATTTTCCGGTTCCTGGATGCTCGCAGATGGTGGCAAGCCCACCCATTCTCGCTCTCGATGGTTCCGGACGGTTCGAATATTCGATTGAGTGCTAAAGCCATTGGCGATTTCACCTCAGGTATCAAAGATCTGAAACCGGGTACCAAGGTGCTCATCGATGGACCATACGGCATCTTCACGAAAGAGAGCATGAAAACGAATAAGGCCCTATTGATAGCAGGCGGAATCGGCGTTACGCCAATTCGATCCCTGCTTGAGGACCTCGTCGTATCGGGAAAGGATGTCGTTTTACTTTATGGATGCAAGACCAGTGGAGATTTCGTATTCAAGGACGAATTCGAGGAATTGAGAAGATCCCATCAGTTTGCCGCGCACTATTTCGCAAGCGATGAACCAGCCTCGGAAGATTTCGTGAGCGGCAGGATCGGGATTGAGAATATTCGCGCGCTGGTTCCGGATTTTACCGAGCGAGATATTTTTATCTGCGGGCCTAAACCAATGATGAAGTCAATTATCCAATCCCTCAAGGAAGGCGGTGTTTCAAGCTCATTGGTGCATTACGAAAAATTCGCCTTGGGTTGATACCTTGTTAGGATTTCGTTTCATGATCGCACTTGATAGGCGTCGGCGTAGGAATGCTTTGGTAAATTTTCTTGGCGCTGCTTAAGGTCGCTACCGAGCACGCTGCTTTGCACGAACCTTGCGCGGGGCAGACGACATATCCTGTTTCCGTAATGGTTGCCCTATAGGCATTTACCGGGGCAAAACTCAACAAAAGGCAGAAGGCGATGATTGAGACGCTTGCGACCGTGCTGTACAGGGGGATTGGCGGACGGGAAACTGTGCGATCTAGGAGGTGATATATTCTCGACTCGAGGAATGCTGGATTCGATACTTGAGAGAAGCTATCGTAATGAACATGGTAAGGTGCAGCCAAAAGCTTTTTCAAAGATGACTTCAAATGTTTAGTAGTTTCTTGCTTGTGGACCGCGAAGCTGTCTGCCAAGAGCTCATTGGTCTTCAATACCCCAGCATACATTCTATGGATAAGCGGTATAAAGAAAAACATCGATCGCATTGAATTGCCGAATAGTACTTTGAGATTATCCTTTCGATCGACATGAGACTGTTCATGGAGCAGGACGGACTCCAGCTCCTCATCGTCCAAAAGCTTGATCAGGCTATTCGATACGAGAATTCCCGGGGAGAAATAACCGTAGCAGAGCGAAAGCGGTTTCCTTTCATCGACCAGCAGGACATTGCGTATCCCCAGCTTTTTCAGGAGCGTCTCAAACCGGGGAGGGCAAGGGATGCTTTTTTTGTTGAACGCCCGAATAAGTCGATGGGATTTCAATATTTGAATGAAGGTCGCAGCTATACCGATGAGGCCGATGACGACGATTAGTGTCATGAAGAAGAGGGTGGAGAAGTGCGGTAGCGAATAAACCGACGAATTCCCTGAAAGTATTTGCTGACACAGGTAGATCGTTTTGTAACTTTTAATTATTTGGAGCCTATAAAAAATCGACCCGATAATGACCGACATCACCATGCCCAAGCCAATAAGCGCAACGAAACTGTAGTTTATTTTCGGTAGTTTAGTTTTCATCGAGTAGCTCTAGCAGTTTTTTCCTTTTTTGCGGATCTATCTCTTCAATTTCCTTGACGAAATAAGCAAGGGCCTCGTCTCCGAAGGAGTCGACGGTCGTTGCAAGCATCGCATGTATTGCTTGCGAAACGAACGTTACTTTTTTTACTTTAGCCTTATACACGTAGGCCGAATTTACGAGTTTCCTTTTCAGTATCCCCTTGTCGACTAGCCGGTTCATAATCGTCATAGCCGTTGTATACGCAATACTTCGTCGTTCATTGAGGGTATTGACGACCTCTCGAACCGAAAGTTCCTTGTTCGACCACATAACGGTCATCACTTCTTTCTCCAAATTGCCAAGGATTCTTGTCGTCGGTAGTTTCATTTTGGTTATTGTACCAAATTACTCAGTCTGTAGTAGGGAAGAACGTATTTTTCTCTTCCGACGGCGAAATCCCGTCTGTCACCGGTTCAACGCGCTTCTCTTCTTGTTTAACCTCAGGTTCTTCGAGTTGCGTTTCTGCTTCTTTGTGCCGAAGCGGGATGGGGATTGCGAAATGCGGCAATCCGACTTGCGGGAGGGAGATGTGGGGAACGTGCAGATGAGACAGCCACTCCCGTTTGCGAATCATGACGAACCCCGATCCTACGATCAATAACCCGACCAGAGCAATGAGCGCGTAGGGTAACGGCTGCTCTTGCTCGCCGCGCGTAATAGCTGCTATTTTCGTACTTTCCCTTGATTCTACCGCTTCGTATGTCGAAAATCCTTTGACCTTGAACGTGAGCGTGCCGGTCGCGATATCGTAATTCTGTTCGGTGACGTATTCCTCGGCTTCCTTTCCGTTCCTAAGTATTGTCGGCATAGATTTGAACGGCAGGTTATACATGGTCACGATGGCGGGTTTATCCAGCTTTGGGAATTTTTCCGTGTCCACCGAGACTACTTTAGGCGTATCGATTTTTATAACCGTTTCTATTTGTTTTGGATCAAGACCGGTCAGATCGATTTCGGATACGTACGTTATGCGATTGAGGGTAGGAATATCGAGGGTGAACTGAGGTACTTTCGCAAGCGACGGTAGCGATTCCAGAAGCGTCGTTTTGGCATTTTCCCTGAAGTATTTCGCGGGGAGCAAATGGCGTTCCGCGGGAGGTACCGTTGGAGTTGGCGTCGGTGGCGTTTCAGTCACTTCCGCCTGAGTGGGAACCGGTGTCGTTTTGGAAGATGGCTGGCTGCTGTTTTTCTTTGACGGTGTCGGGGTTGGAGTCGGATTCTTGCCGACTGATTTGCTAGAAGGGACCGGAGTATAGGTGGGAGCAGGGGTGGCAGTGGGATTAACTCCGACGATAAGGATTCCCGCTGTTACCGATTTGAGAGGAAAACTTCCCGCCTCTTCGCATTCTGCATATACATTTACTCCATCGTACGGCAGCGAGTCCGTGGATATCTTTGCATACGTATTAACCGTCATCGTCGAGCCGTTCGGTACGACTACCGCGGGTGAGAATGTTAAAGTCCAGAAGTTGCTTCCTCCCTTGTATCCACCGACCGAGAAGGGAATATTATTGATAGTCCCGGCTGCCGTCGTTATTTGTACGATGGGCGAGGATTGCGGACGATTGGTTCGGTTGGAATATATTTTACATTGCGATTGGGTTATATCCCGTCCGCTGGCGTTATGGTACGTGAAGTTGAAGTTATATGTCGTATCGAGCTGCATCGTCTTGGGATAGGTAACAATCGCGACCTCTGAACTCGCAGCCTTGGACGGTAATGACCACAAAGTAACGACAAGGGGAACGAGTAGCAATGCTGTCAGAATCCGCGGTCGTTTCATGGCAGTTGTGTCCCATATTACATTAATTTTTCGATGCTACATAGGGTACGGATATTGGTATGCCGAAGAAATAGGGAGTTCGGCAACTAAAACTGTTTTCAGTTGAATGGTCGACTCTCTTGAGAGAGAATCGGTTCGGAAAGAAAGATTTTATGCACAATACATCGATAAAGCTGCATTTGTATCAGCAAAAAATAGTAAAGGCGCTGACGCTGCAACCGACGCTGCGTTTCAACGACCTGCTCATAGAAGGGCTTGAAAGCGAGCATATGAACTATCATCTCAAGAAGCTTATTGAACTTGGGCTCGTCGAGAAGGTTCAAGAGGGGTACGCACTTACGGATTCCGGTAAGGATTATTCCAACCTGCTCGATGACAATATCGAAATTATCGAAAAGCAGCCGAAAGCGTCGGTCCTTATTCGAGCCGTTCGATACAACGAGGAAAAAGGAGAAATCGAGCATTTGCTAAACCGCCGGTTGCGACATCCCTATTTCGGGAAAGTCGGAAGGCTGACCGGCAAGATCCGGTTTGGGGAAACGCTCGAAGAGGCGGTGAAGCGTGAACTTTTCGAGGAGGCTGGATTGCATTGCGAGCGAGTCGTTCTCGAAGAGGTGTATCGCAAAATGAGAAAGCGGGAAGAATTCGTACAGGATGTTTTTTTCTATACGTGCCACGTTACCGGCTTTTCGGGAACGCTTATCGAGAAGACCTTATATCAAGAGAATTTCTGGATTACACCGAGAGAAATCGCGATACGGACTGATCTTGATATGCACGAGTCCCTTGAACTAAACGATTCTCTCGAACCACGAGTACTCCGTTTCGTCGAGAGCGTCGGCGTCGCAGAGGGATTTTAGAAACGACCTACTTGCGTAACAAATCGCGAAGTAGGGAGGATCTTCTGTAATATTCTTATAACTATATAATACTCCTACATAGTTATATGGGCGAAAAAGTTTCTCACAGAGAGCAACCACGAGAAGGGGCATCTGATGTGTTGAAATGTATTTTTGATGCGATCCCCCCATACCTAACGTATATCGATAAAGAATTGCGTTACCGGTACATCAACAAAGCTTTCTGCGATTTTTTCGATCTGGACGAACAGAAAATCATCGGTAAGCGAATGAAGGACTTATTGGGAGAAAAGCTTTACTCGGAATTCGAACCGGGTATCCGCAAGGCGCTTTCCGGCGAAACCGTTACGTTGCAAACCAAATTTTCCAATGCCGACGGATCGGTCGGGTATATCGAGCTCAAGTATATTCCCGATGTCGGGGCAGATGGAACGGTGCTTGGTATCGTGACATTCGGGTATGATGTAACCCACCACAAGAACATCGAAGATACCCTACGGTTTCAGGGAAACCTGATCGAGAACATCAGCGACGCGATAATCGTTACCGATATCAACTACAACGTAACCTCTTGGAATAAAGGCGCGGAAGACACGTACGGATGGACCGAAAAGGAAGTGCTCGGCAAACATACTCCCGATTTATTCCATACCGAATTCATCACGAAAGACTTATCCTCGGTTTACGAAGAGATTGAGAAAAAGAAGCCGTGGAAAGGCGAGGTAACCCAACTTACCAAATTCGGCGATCGGATCTCCGTACTCTCTTCGGTGTCCGAGTACCGATCGGAGACGGGCATATTGCTTGGGTATGTCGCAATAAACCGCGATATATCCGAGTGGAAAAAAGTTCAGCAGTTGAGGACTGAAGCAGAAACTCGCCAGTCGTTCTTATCGGAGGCCACAAAAATTCTCAACGAATCGCTCGATTATCATCAAACGCTTCAATCGATTTCCAATATCGTCGTACCGAGAATTGCCGATTGGTGCGCAATCGATCTATTCGAAGGCAAGAGCGTGAACTTGGTCGCGGTCGGCCATGTCGACCCGGACATGATTTCATTCGCTCGGAAGCTTCGACAGAAATACCCTCCGACGCTTGATCCCTCGAACCCGACGACAAAAGATCTATTAGCGGGCAAAACGGTTTTCTATCCGGTTATTACCGAAGAAATGGTCGAAGCAGGTGCACGCGACGAAGAGGAACTCGAGATACTGCGCAAGATCGGATTCTCGTCGGCAATTTTTGTACCCCTCTCGGCGTACGGCAATGTCTTCGGCATGCTGACGCTCGTCTCCGCAGAATCAAAAAAGCACTTTACCGAAGATGATGTGCGGTTTGCCGAGGAGCTTACCAGGAGAGCATCAATAGCCGTTGAAAACGCGAGACTATATACCGATGCCCGAAACGCAGAGCAGGAAGTGAGGAAATTGAATCGAGATCTTGAACGCCGCGTTGAAAAACGAACTCGTCAGCTTCTCGAGGCGAATAGGGAACTTGAGCGAAGCAACGATGAGCTACAGAACTTTGCATACGTGGCGTCGCATGATTTGCAGGAGCCGCTTAGGAAAATCACCTCGTTCACGAATTTACTGAACAAAAGTTTCGGCGAGGAGCTTCCCCAAGATGCCCATCAATATATGCAGATTATCCAGAAAGCATCGAAACGAATGAGTACTCTCATAAACGATTTGCTCATGTACTCCCGGGTAACAACAAAAGCCCAGCCATTCACCAAGGTTGATTTAAGGCAATTGGTAGAGGAAGTAATCTCCGATTTGGAGATTGCCATCGAAAACAGTAGAGCGAAAATCGAGATCGGCGAATTTTGCGTCGTACGGGGTGATACGTTGCAATTACGGCTGCTTTTGCAAAACCTGCTTTCCAACGCAATAAAATTTACCCCGGCTGGTGGGGAGGTGCGGATTGTTGCGTGGGCTGACATAAATACTGATAATTATATGTTTGAGGTGCGTGATAGCGGTATTGGTATTGCCCCTAAGGATATTTCCCGCGCTATGTCGCCATTTGGCCAGGTAGATAGTGCTATGAGCCGAAAATATGAAGGAACAGGTCTGGGCCTGCCACTTACAAAAAAATTCGTGGAACTTATGGGCGGAAAATTTGAGATTGCAAGTGAAGTTGGCGTTGGTACTACCATACGCTTCTCAGTGC
>CAZVIJ010000038.1:1117-17968 GCA_964626735.1 uncultured Candidatus Saccharibacteria bacterium | reverse complement strand
GCGTTGGCCTTCAGGCAAAACCGCATCGAACGATATCGATTTCGTCCTGCCAAGCTCTCTTTCTTGAAGGCTATCCATTGCATAAATTATATCATCACCCCAAACTTCCCAAGGCTCAGAGTATACTCATTTTTCAAGCGATCACGGTACGCTATAATTCCCCTATGAAGTTACGAGAAGGACTACAAGTCAGGGACGATAGGCTTATTGCCTACGGTCCCCAAGCTCAGGATATTCTTATCTACCTTGCTGGCGAGCTTGCCATCCCGGCGACACCCATGCGCTACCAGCCTTGCGTGGACCGTATCGCACGATTCGAGGCAGCGGCCCCTATCGTTGCCGGTATGCATGTTATGTTCGATTCGAGAGTTGCCGATCAGGATATGATGCGACCGCACGTAATCCAGCAAATCGGTTTGGCAGCCCAAGGCCTCGCATTCCGCCAAATCGTCTTGCGTGACCATATTTTCGCTGCTGACGGCTTTCCTCTGGTGGATGAACCGAGATTGAAGCCGATCCCGTCGAGCGTCCAGGAGTTCAACGACCCGCTGTGCGAACTTGAACGTTACCAGGGCGCAACATGGCGCTTCCTTTCGCTCGTTGTCGAAACGGGAAAACCCGAATTAAGCTATCTTTTGGGAGGCTTCGATCGCCTCGAAGACGATTGCCGCCAAACCCAGACCGCAGTAAACGCACTTCCGGCGTTTACCTCTATTTCTCTATGCCTCGAGCATGCACCCAGCGTTCTCAAATCGATCGGCGCGACAATGCCGGAATCCGAGAAAGTCTAGCGATACGCCTGTTTAGGGTTAGCAAAACTATATAATAATGATATAATGCCACGTGAAATCGGTAACCCGTGACGATATCAAATCCCTGTATCAAAAGGTTAAGCATCTACGCCTGCCATCTGATCTCGAAACAGTCGATTTCGCGCCGCTGTCGTTCTACGGCTGGCTGGACGAATCCGACGACATCTACTATCTCATTGCCGAAATCGAAGGCCAAACCCATGCTCTCCGCGGAGAAATAATATCCATGCCATCACGGGTTATGATGAAGCATTCGTGCACCATCTGCCGCCATGAACGTGAATTCAACGAAGTAATGCTTTTCTCAGTCAAAAGCAAGCGGCTCCCGAAAGGAGTCGACTATCGGGTTGAAGGAATCTATATGTGCAAGGACTACCGGGAATGCAACAAAAGCATGAAGGATAGCAGTGAACTTCAGGCATTTATCCGAAGATCGAATTACCGAAAATGACCGAGCTCGAATACTACAACAAGATTAAAGAACTTATCGAGAACAAGAAACTTGATCTATACATCATCATCGCACCTCCGCGAACCAGCTCAACGCTCATCGAGAGCATCGTCACCAAGAGCGACGATATCGATTTCCAATGCCATGAACCGTTTATTCCCATGGGTTACTACGGTCAGCATCCCGATCACGGCTACCGCAATATTTATGACAGTATTGGCGGCGATCACTTCCAGCCGAAGAAAAGAAAGCCGACAACGCTCGTCATCAAGGAGATGTCGCACTGGATTATTAAATTTGAGGAATATAGAAGGCTTTTTGAGCTAACCAAGCACCCGATCCTGTTCGTCTCGAGAAATCCAGTCTTATCGATGGAATCGCGAATTCGAAAAGTCATCGAATCGATTGACATGAAACCTCGCGAATCGACGATCGACTGGCTCAGCACGAAACTGGGAAGCGACAACGAGGTATTGAAGCTTTCACACAAAAGCTATAACGACAATGCTGATAGTCGCCAGACGATCCTGCTCGACGCTTATTCGAAACAACTCGGGTTCGATTCCTGGAGCCGATTGAAACAGCAATCGTTCGAAACCCACGACTATACGAAGTTGAATGACCTCCTATTCATGGATCCCAAGCGATTCTCCCTTGAGCCGTCCGCATGGACGTCTCTCGAAACGGAAGTACAGTACGCCAAAGAAAACGGTATCGATTACGTAGTCGTCGATAGCACGGATCTGCGTTCGTCTCCATTTGAGCTCGTCCCCGAAGTCTGTCGAAGATGGAACATTAAATCGGGCGATGAGATGCTTACGTGGGATGCTGCAATATCGAAGGTGAAGACCGGCCAGGATAGGCCTCATGACATGATTTGGTACGATACTCTCATGAAAAGCCAGGGCATAAACCCTCCCACCGAGGAGCCGGCAAGTTTCTCGCAATTTCCCGAACGCATTTCGGTACATTTGGCAGACGTAGAAATTCCCTCATATGTTCGGGTGTACCAGGATCGCAATGCGGTTCGCCCAAGCTCGATCGATGCTACAATGGAGAAAATCGACCCAATCTACTACATAACCGCAGTCGAGGAAGCGCAACGGCGCACGTTATCCGGAGATTATTCGCCGAATCCCTTTATCCGTTCCGCTCAAAAGACGATTGCGTCGATGACGTCAAAAGTATCATGACAACAAAAAAGCAAGTTACCATAAAAAATATCCCCGAGTACTTGACCTACGACGATGTGCTCCTGCTTCCCGATTATTCTGAAATAACCCAGGCGGACATCAGCCTGAAAACGAAACTGTCAGATCAGATCACGCTTGACCTCCCCGTAGTATCTGCGCCGATGGACAAAGTCTGCGAAGATACGATGGCAATCGCGCTTGGAGAAGTCGGAGCACTTGGGCTTATCCACCGCAATCAGCCAATCGAGCGGCAAGCCGAGCAAGTACGCCTCGCAAAGTCTAAGATATCGCTTGTCGGAGCATCGGTCGGTGCCAGCCAGGACGTTGAGGAACGCCTTAAGGCGCTTATCGAGGCGGGAGCCGAGGTAATCTGCATCGACAATTCCCACGGCCATAGCAAGCAGATCATCGAACTCGTAAAGTATATCAAGGCGAACTTCGCGGTAGATGTGATCGCCGGGAACGTAGCTACCTACCACGGCGCGGTTGCGCTGTACGAAGCCGGCGCAGATATCCTGAGGGTTGGCAAAGGCGCCGGCAGCATTTGCGTTACCCGGGTTGTAACCGGTATCGGCGTCCCGCAATTTACCGCTGTGGTCGAATGTGTCCGTGCAGCTGACGAATACGGGAAAACGATAATTGCCGACGGCGGCATCAAGGCTGGAGGGGACATCATAAAGGCGCTAGCGGCAGGATCTGGCGCTGTCATGCTTGGTTCCATGCTTGCAGGTACCGAAGAAGCTCCGGGAGAAGTCATCGAAAAGGACGGGCAGAAATTCAAGGCGTACCGGGGAATGGGATCGGTTTCCGCGATGAAAAGCGGATCTGCCGATCGGTATCGACAAAGCGTTGAACCCGGTAAAGAAAAAAAGCTGGTGGCTGAAGGAGTCGAAGGTATGGTTCCCCTCAAGGGAACGGTAAAGGATTACCTCGAGCAAATATTCGGCGGAGTCAAATCCGGGATGGCATGCGTAGGCTCTGCGAATCTCGACGAGCTACGCGAGAAAGCGACGTTTATCAGGGTTACCCCCGCCGGCAACATCGAATCGCATCCGCACGATATTTATATGAAAAAATAATGGAGCTCATCGATATCGTTAATGAATTGGATGAAGTAATCGGAACCTCCGACGTGAAAACGGCACATGAATTGCGGCTGCACCACCGGGTAATCGCCGTGTACGTCGTCAACTCGAACGGCAAAATCCTGCTCCAGGAACACCTCTCGTCCGAAAAAAGGCTGGATCACTCGGTGGGAGGACACGTGGAAAGCGGCGAAGACTACCTTGCAGCAGCGGTACGCGAGTGCCGCGAGGAGCTTAATCTGGATGCAAAGCTGACGCGTGTATGCACGTTCTTGCCGCAGGTAACCAATTACAACCATCACTTTGCCGTATACGAATGCAAGGTTCCCGAGGATTGGAAATTCGAGCCGAACGACGAAGTAAAGGTATTGCACGAATTCTCTCTCGACGAAATTCAGCGAATGGCGGAGGAAAACCCAAACCAGTTCACGCAAGGCTTCCTCAACACGTTCCCGAGATTTCTTGCCTGGAAAAGGCTACAATCATACGCTTAAATCATGTTGCTAACACTAATAAGACACTCAAAGACGGATCAAGATCCCGAAACTCCCATTACCCTTTGGCAGCTTAGTCCCGAAGGAATCGAACGCGCGCAAAATCTGAGCCAAAACGAGGACATGGCGAACATCGAAGTCATCTACTCGAGCCTTCAAACGAAAGCATTGGAGACTACGCTGATACTGGCCAAACCAAATAAGATCCCGGTCCGGACAGACGATCGCCTGACTGAGGTTACCTCGGTGACCATAAAGTTCGAGCCCGATTACGACAAGTATATGCAAGAACTGACCGACTTCCACAACGGCGTCGTCGATCGGCTAAACGGCGGCGAAACGCTTCAGGAAGCGCTCGAACGTATGAACAAGGCTATCGAGGAAATCGTAGCCGCAAATCAATATAAGAAAAATATCGGAATTGTATCGCACGGTAATGTGCTGGGACTTTTCATATCCCAATATACCGACCTAACTCCGCATGAAGCGCAAAAGCGATTGAAAATGCCCGACTACGCGCTGTTCGATTGGGACACCAAGACGTTCGTAAAACCGTTTTCGGATTTCAGGTAATTTTAATCTCATGCACGCGTACCGCAGAATTACAATGTCGTTATCGGTCGTGCCTGGAGAATATAAATCTCGCCTTCTTTTATCCCCCACTCGATATCAACTCCATGTCCGTAAAACTGTTCGAGCCCGATAACCGCATCGCCCAATGCAAGGAGCTGTTCATCGGTAATCTTCTGCTTTCCGGCTTGATCCGCGTCGATATCTTGCCATTCCGTACCGGATTCGGTACCGACGATTTTGCGGCTCTGGGTAGAAATATGCCGGAAGGAAATCTCTAGCGAGTCTTTCTTCAAGATGAACGTATCGGGCGTGATGCTCCCCGATACGAGCGCTTCACCTAAGCCATAACAAGCCTCGATAATCATCTCGTTCGTGTTTTTCGTAACGGGGTGCACGGAAAACGCAACGCCTGCGACATCGGCTTGAAGCATTTCCTGTACGACGACGGCAACAGAAATATGCTCGTCGATAAGCCCGTTTTTAATACGGTAGTGGATTGCGCGCGGGGCAAACAATGATGCCCAACATTTCTTGACTGCTTCAAAAAGCGTATCTTCGGTAACATTCAGGTAGCTTTCGAGCTGTCCAGCCCAGGCATGATTCATGCCATCTTCTGCAGTCGCGCTCGATCGAACTGCCACGCGGAAATGATCTTCCCCCTTGAAATGATCAAGGATAAGATTTTTCAAAGAATCGGAGATCGTCCCGCTGAGAATCAATCCCTTGATAGACTCGGACGCCGAAGAGATACCGTCCGTATCGTCAATGTTGATGGATTTCAACAACGTGCTGATCTGCTCCTCAAGCCCGTTCTCTTTCAGGAAGTTTTCGAAAGAGGTCGAAAGAATCACGTACCCGTCGGGGACATTGAATCCGCCATTCACCATATGTGACAGTGAAGCGCCTTTCCCGCCGGCGAGATGTTTCTCGTCGTGGGATATATCCTTGAACTTCCGTACGTACTCTTTCGACATGTGATTAGAGAATATTAATAGTTCCGTTGGTAGCGTCAACCTCAACCTGCATACCGTCCTTGAGGATGGTCGTTGCATCCTTTACCGCAATCACGCAAGGAATATTGAGCTCCCTGCTGACCACCGACGCATGACTCAGGATTCCGCCTTCTTCGGTGACGATCGCGCCGGACTTCTGCATTGCGTTGATCAAGTCGAAGTCGGTACCTGGGGCAACCATGATATCGCCATGTTCAATCTTGCCTACATCCTTGCTGGACTTGATGATCTTTACCGTACCTTTCACGAGACCTGCGGATGCGCACATTCCGGTAAGCGTCGTAATCGTATTGTCTTTGTTCTCGACCAGTGACTGCGCTTCGGCGAGATCGAGGTAAAGGCCTTCCATGCGCGTCATCCCGAAACCGTCGCGGCGATCCTCGATTTCCTCTCGGGAAAGCTTGACGCCGTGCTTGATCAAATCGCAAATCTCGCGAATGAAGTACATATTGATATCCTCTCGCGGTACACCTGACCGCTTGGAAACCTCTTCAAGCAAAATCCCACGCCATTTCGTCGTCGTTCCCATCAATGCCTTGTTGTTATCACGCAATACGCCGACTTTCGTGAAGATTTCGATGTTCTTCAGCAGGTACGGGTCATCCTTTATCATTTCGATCAACGGCTTCTTTTCCTCAGCAACCTTCTCGGTAGCGTTAACGAGTTCCGTCATCTTCTTCGCAACGGTATCCTTGCCGAGTGATGCAAGATCGTTGTACTTTTCGACGTAATCCTGGACCGTATAGGGGTTAGCTCCATACGCGCTGTGAACGAAGGCATATTTCTTGTGATGCTCTTCGACCATCGAATAGATATCCCCGTCAGTCTCGCTCAGGCTCATAATTCCGCGCTCTACGCCGGCATTGACGATTTTTATGAATTCAACCTCTTCTCTTCCCGCGACTGTCGGTTCCTCAGCCTGAATCAATTTGGCAAACGCCTCGTTCCGCTCATTCTCTTCGGGAAAGTATGTCGAAAGTCGGGTATTGATTGCGTACGTCAACGCATGCTCGATCTGAACGAGATTAACCTTATAGATTTCGCCAAGCGTCAGATAATGAAGATCCAATAGTGCAAGGCAGATGCCGATATCGTCGTACGTTGAAAAATCCGCTTCCTCGAAACGCTTAAGCAGCTTCATGAGTTTGGGCTTCTTGAAGTTGATCAGCTCGTCGTAAATAGATTCGTATACATCTTCATCTCCCCTAAGGAATCGTTCGCCAAACCACTCAGCCAAGTATTGCCATTCGTCTTCAGGAGCATACGAGGTAACTTCTCGCCCCTTTACGACCAAGACCGTATTCCTAAACCTCAAGGAGTTGACGTACGGATGATGCCGATTGTAAAGGTCATGTAAAAATTGTACGCCCAGCATGTTGTCGACCGACCTGAAGTTGATCTGTCTCCATGCGCGTTTCTGTTGCTTATCGTGGTTTTTTATCATAATTATTTGAAAAATCTATGTTGGTATTTCCTTACGAACGATCGCTGGAATTCTGCCTTATCCCTCTCCTCATCCGGTGTATAGACCGACGATCCTCGCTTAAGCTTGAGCTGCGTTCCGTCGACGAACGTCAAGCCGGCAGCACCGGTTTCTCCGAAAACTTGAGGCCTAATCGAAACATAAACGGTTTCTTCATCCTCAACTATGGAGAATGCATAACAAGGTCCCCCCAACGGATACACATGGGAAACGAACTTTGATTTCGGGTGAGCCTTTATGAAGTCCATGCCGACGATATCGAGTATCTCTGGCTTCAACGCGTTGAGGTAATAAATCAATGCAGCTTTGCTCTCAAGACTGAATCCCTTGTATCGCAAAGTATCATCAAGGATGGTTCTCGCACGCATCATAGGATGGACGTTATCGGGCCGTTTTCGTTTCCACTTCTGATCGTTGAGTACTAAATAGTTTATCGATCCAACAAGATTAAGTTTAGCGATTAGTCGATACCAGAACGTGACATCGTAAGCGAAGGATTCAAGTTCCTTGATAATCACTGGGTCACGAAGGTCATCCCAACCGTTCGGCAACGGTACGATAAAGTTCGAGCAATCCCGATAGGTAAATCTCGGGAATGGGAGCAACTTCTTTGGCTTTCTATTGATCATGGCATCACGCCATTCCCGCTCCACTGTATCTTGCAGGATCATTGTTCCGAGAACCGCAGCTTCATCAACAAATCCTCGTCGCTTGACTGCACCGTTCACATCGCGCAGACGCTTCCTGCCTTCACGCATTTGGGCGAGTTCTGCGGGAGTTCGAGCAATGAGATGCATATGCGCTCGCTTCATGCTCATCCCGCTTTTGCGGTCGTGGGTGTGAGGATCGTAGTTGTAGCATGCAATAGGTGTCAAACCCAAATCTTTAGAATATCGGGCAAAATCGGCAGCGACAGAAAAACATGCAAGGGCGGTCTCCGGCCCGAATTGGAAAGGAGTACTATAAAATCGTTCCCCGCAATCGACAAGCATCATATCGAACTGTGAATGAGGGATGAGTTTGTCTACGAGCGCGACTTCATACTCCGCCCGCAAATCGGCGATATGCGTATCCCCCAGTACCGTGCTTCGTAATGCCTCATATTCGTTAGACGCAGCGATCTTTTCATATCCTTGACCGCTATTCGTCGTTGCCTTTCCAGCAACGGGCATCTCGTAAACGTACGTATTGAGCCTGACATCTTCAAGATGAGGGGGCAAAAGGGTATGATTGCTTCTATCGGCAATCCTGGTAAGAAGATTCTCTGAGAGTTGTCGGGCACTCATAACGATTAATTAGGGCAATTTGACTGGCAATTATATAGCACAAGTATATATATGGTCAATCTAATAACACTTTTACGCATATGATCAAATCATACTCAGACATCGTGCTATAATCCCAATCGTATGATAACGGCTTACTTTCCGGATACCTCCATTCGATCGAGGGACATTTTCAAGCTTTTTTACCCGCAACGTACGGTTGACTTCCCGAAAGCCTTCAGGGAGTTGGGACTTGCAGCCTTAGGAGCAACCTTGCGCGGAACGCAAAATGCCGAGGAAAGAATTGCTGCGAACGATAGCGTTTACCTTGGATGGGTTCATCCGCATACTCCAAGCAAAGGATTTCTTGTGTACTGGAACGAGGAGCTTGGCGCATTGAAAGGCTTTAGTTTGGATCTCGCGACTCCCGAACATCGCGGAGACATAATGTGCGATTTGTGCATGGTTACGCAACGCCCTGAATTTCTACGATATGCAACCTTCAGGGCGCCGCAACCGACAAGAAACTCCGTATCCCACTACGTATGTGCAAACCTCGGTTGCACCGACCTTGCCGTCGGAAGATCCGTTCCACAAATCTCAACCGGGTATATCGATTACCCGCCTTCGGATTCACTTCAAGGAAACAGGCTAGCAAATATATTCATGAGACTCCACGAAATTGAGACAACCCTACAAGGAGAAAACTAACGCGAGTACCGGTTGGCAGCGCCGCTGTCAAAACACAAAATACGTTGTATACTATAGACCATGAGGGTTAGAGATGCTGCAATCACACAAGTAGGCGAATGGCCAATTTCCGACAGGCGTCCCCACGGATTCCGAAGCTTCGTCGTTTCGAGACCGCTCGATGGGATACAAAGTACCAAGAACTGGGTCATGGGTCTATCTTCAGGGGTACATACCGTTGAGCGGGCAGTCGATTTCGGGTGCAGCAGGCATTCCGACGGCATGTTTCGCGCGCTTCACGATTTGCCGCTCGGTACTACGCTCGTAGCTGCCATGTATCAACCTGGTAACGTCAACTTAAGCGTCGTGCGAACGTATGGAACGATAAATCAAGAGATAGGTGAAATCTCCGCACCGCCGTTCTATCTTTCCGTATACGACGAGATGGGAAACAGGATTAGAACTCGAGCCCAAGATTCCAACCCAGCCAACCCGAAATATTCTATCGTGCCGGTTAGCGTTATCGATCGAACGGTAGAAGTAACGTTACAAATGCACTCGACCGATCTTCCGGCAAGCGTAACGAGCAAGGGCGGCGTCGGAAAGATCGAAACTCATTCAATTACGCTGCCGGATTGCGCGAAATATATGGTGGTCGTTTTCGGCGCCAACTGCTACTCGGATCCCGTTCTCCGCGCAAACGGAATGGAAGCGGGCGTCGAACCGACCTTATCGAGACTTGTTGCCGATACTGCCGAAGCGGTTGCTCCCAAAGTTTTCCCTAATGCCTCTAACTTCCCCTTCGTCATGGGAGCATTCGAGTTTACGCCCGAACCGACGTATTAAAGTCTAGTGTTCGTGAACGCTTGCGATATCCGCATCCACTTTCTGGAGCCGGTACGCATCGCGAGCTGCCCGTAAAATATGGTACCCGGTTGCAGGATGTATTCCGGCAACAGGCGCCGCAAGAAGCGCTGCGTTGAATAGGTCCAAAATCTCGTACGGATTGATGCCCACCGCAATTGGATACCCATGAACCTCACGGTCTTCCGCGTATTGAACGAGCATCCCTGAAGTTTTCACGGCGACCTGGTGTAGCACATCCGTCACCGTATTGCGTTCGATATATCCGGAAAGAGCATTAAAATCTCGCTTCAGCACGAGATCCCTCACATCTTCCGGCTGGCTCCACACTTGAAGCATCAGCGATACATGAGTAAGCCGATTGGAGTTTTCGAGGGTGTCCAAGCCGCTCGTCGTATTTCCTAACAATAACCCGGCAACCATGTCGATCTGGCTTGATCGACGTTGAGCCGCAGCGTCGCCCAATGCCCAACCGACCATGTGGATATCTCCTAATAGCTGCTTGGCTTTCTCAGTAGCGATAAGAACAGAAAGCTCCCGGGAGAATGGCAAATCGAGTTTTCCGCGCAACATCCTATTGCCTTCAGCAAACGCCAACGAATTCATCTCGGGGTATTCTGAAGGCTTGAAAAATAATCCGCCATACGCGTAGAATTTCGCAGCAAGTATTGCAGGTTCGATGTACCGCGCCATCGTTACCATCCCTTCCGGGATTACGCCCCGTTCCATCGTCTCGTCGAAAAGCGATGCAAGGTAATCCATGCCGGACGTTGCCTGCGGATCATACACAGGAGCTGGCAGCATTGGTCCTAGCAATAGGGAGCTTTGTAAGCCCAAAGTGTGTGAAGGATCGTAGCGATCCAAATCGAGTACCATAGTGGCATCGATTATAGGAGATTATGTAGTGGAAATCTTCCT
The DNA here is from genome assembly GCA_964626735.1 of uncultured Candidatus Saccharibacteria bacterium. Lineage (GTDB taxonomy): Bacteria > Patescibacteriota > Dojkabacteria > JAOAGR01 > JAOAGR01 > CAZVIJ01. The sequence goes on along the minus strand of CAZVIJ010000038.1, from coordinate 7,127 downwards.
CTTATACGGCTTGCGCCCGGAAATAGCGGGTGCATCCATGAAGTTATCATGTTGCCCGATCATTGCGATCGGTAGTGAGCATTTATGCCATGGATGGGATTGGAAGTACTTCGCGAGCACAAAGTCATACTCCCGAACGCTCCTTCGTGCCTTGCGTACATGGGGAACGGTCAAGTCGTACAGTATCCTAAGCCAAAACGGATCGATGTTGAGGGTACTGACGTTGAAGGATTGCATATCTTCCATTTGAGTAACAAAATTTACCCCATCTGCTTTCAGCAGGTCGACAGCCAAAGAAACCTGAGGCCACCATTCGCGAGCAAGTCCTTTACCTAAACAAATGACGGCAAAACTTTTTCCATCATGTCGTGGATGGTGATGATGGAACGTTTCAATATCTAAGCGATCCGGCTTAAGGTATCTGGCCTTCCCGGTTGCGTACCCTGCAGAATTCGCCATGAGCTGCATAATGCCTCCGTTGCCGCGAAATCCGAGCGAGAATAAAGCTGGCATCGTTGCAGGGTGCAGTTCTGAAAACTCTCGAAGTATGTCAATGGCTGCGGCAAACACCGTATACGGAATTTGGTACTCATCCAGCTGTTGTTTTTCGACAATGCGCGCCGTAAGACTCTTAGGTCCTGTCTCTCCTGAGCCATAATTTGTTAGGCAATGAAGGGAATCGAGGATCAACCGTGCTTCTTCATTAGTATAATCGCTGAAAGCCGGGAAGTCGACCTGCTGCAACCCAGTTTGTGGACATATCGGCCCCAACTTGATGTGCTCGCTTGTATCCGATCCATATTCGCAAATTTTTTCGGGCTTGAGGAATTCCCTCCCGTACTTCCCCGTACGGCGGTACGGACGTCCTGTGGTATATCGAACATAATCGACCCTTGAAGATTGGCAAATATCGTGCGCTTCCGCAACCGTCAAGCTCTGAACCATACGGGTATTATATAACGAAAAGGCAGGGATCGCTCCCTGCCTTTGGTACAAAAAAACAATCTCGTTAGCTCGCGGAAGGTGTTGTAGTAGTCGTGGTGGGGAAATTACCGGGACCGAACCCGTCCTTGAATCCCCTACCGCCGCGCGGTCCGCCCCTGTGCGTTTCGCTCATTTCGTGAGTAATCATCGCATCTTTATTCTTTGCGATTTCATCAGCTTGCGTCTGCGTCAGTTTCCCGTCTGTCACAGCCTGCTTCAGGTTCGTATCGAATTGCGTCGAAAGGAAGTTTTTCAAGTCGGTTTCTGATTTGCCTTGCGCTTTAGCGATATCAATGAGCGTTGTTCCCGATTGCATCTTTGTCTGCAAATCTGCTTCGCTCAATCCGAGGAATTTCGCGAGTGCAGCCCTATCCTGCATCATGAATCCCATACCGCCTTTCATGCCCCGACCGAACGGTCCTTCCGGCTTTCCGATCATCAGATTGCCGTTATCGATTTGCTGCTTGATTTGATCTGCCTGCGTTTGGGTCAACTCGCCGTCGGCAACTTTCTTGTCGACTTGTTCTTTCTCCGCCTGCTTAAAGCTATTTGTCAGCTTCGCGGCATCGACGCCTGCGAGCTGCGCAACGCGATCGATCAGCGCCGTAGCGTTGTTGGTGTTCGTCGCAGATTGCGCGTAAGCGAGCGCGCCGGCTCCGGCAACCGACATGAAGGCGATCGCCCCTGCAGCTCCCAGAATGAGCTTGTGCTTCGTGGATATCTTTTTCTTTGTGATTGGGTAGGCTTCCATATCTTTGTTTTTTATATGTAGTGGAGTTGTTGCTCCATAGTTATAGTAGAACGATGGGGTGAAGCTACCGTGAGATGTAGGTGAAGGAATTATGAAGTTTCTGGTATCCTCTGATAAGCAATGACAAGTCAAACCGTAAAATCCGAATCGGAAAACCAACCGAATCCACATTCCGCTTACGTTGAATTGATGGACACGTATCATAACGGCGGCATGGCGTTGTACGACTACGCGAAGCAAGGCTTGCGCATGATTTGCCAAGCTGTGGATAAGACATCGGGCACCTCGACGTTAAGCAGGTTCGAGACGTTAATCGTATCTGAACAAGTCGAAGCAACCTACTGGGGCACAAAAAAACACGGCAAGTTCATGAGCTCGAGGTTTTCGGTAAATCAAGCGGCAGTACTGCCGTACTTCGAAATTGAAGAAGTCGTCGGAAAAGGATATTTCCATGCGCCATTATGGGAACGCGCCTGTGGAGTAACCAATAGGCAAGTCGATCGTCCTTTCCTGAACAGGATGAAACGGTATGCGCAGTACCTCGACTTGCTCCCTCAAAATACGCGAGTGGCGATGTACTTGGAGATGATGGGATATGCTGCGACGGAACGGATCGCAGAAATTATCGAACCCTCTCTAAAGACGCTCGGACGCAAAGGCAGCATAACGATTCCTGCAGTTAACCAAGAAAAATGGCTCGACGAAAAGGTTCTCCAGACAAATGCAGGAGACGGGATCGTCTTTTGTGCAGCCTATGCAGAACGCGCAACCATCCAAGCACTTGAATTGCTTGAGAACGAGTACGGAATCGATGCCGAAAAAGTGTACGGGATTATGAGAGTCATAAAGTTTACGCCCAATCTTCAGTCGGGACAAACAGCATTCAAGAATGCATCGAATACGATAAATGACGTAGTCGTAAATTTACTGGCTGAAAGGAAAGTTGATGAAGCTTATCGGCGCTTATATGACTTTGTGTTGAAGAACCATACCGTCTATACCGAAGTTTCAAAGGATTTCTTTGGAATAAACGACCAGAACGTGGAACAGCTCTTAGCCGAAGCGAAGGCTAAAAGCGATGAAGCAACCGTTCTCAGAAGAATGCAATCTATGAGCACGGGTTCAAGCATCATCACCTTCCCCGATCAGCTTGCGGTCGAAGCATACCAGCAGGTATTGAACTTGGCGACCGATTTCTTTTACGAACGGCGGATGGATGGCAACAAATCGTCCCTGAATCTTAAACCGGGCATGAAGTATATTGTGGTGGCGGAACGAGTTTCGCAAGGAAAGGATATGATCGGAGTGCGTAAACGTCTGTATATGTTGTCAGATAAGGGCTTGCAGACAAGCGAGCCTATCACGGTAGGCAAGGAGCGTACAACTGAATGGATTTCGGTCATCTCGCCGCACGCGAAACTTATCTACAAACAGGGAAACAGGATAGGCACCCTATTCTCCGCTTTGCGTCTCGTCGATCTTTACCGAATGTACAACAATAATGCGGTACGGTTCCTCGGCGACGACTTCGCTGAACCGAAGACGCTGGATGAATTGAAAGAATTATTGGATTAAACGTGTAAAATACACTATGACGAATCTGAACGGTGCACCAGAACAGGCTCCGCAACAGCAAAATCCCTACATGGCACTTATCAGCTCATACCATCGGGGAAGACTTGCGCTCTACGATTACGCGTTCCAGGGGATGGCCTTAGTTTGCTCAGCGATTGATGAATCATCGGGGACCCAACTTTCAAGCACTTTCGCCGCATTAAGACAATCCCAGCGGGTGACCTCTATCTATTGGGGAACCAGAAAGCACGGCAAGTTCCTGAAAACCGAACCAGTGTTCTTCGTCGACGAGTACCTTGATCATGACGACCTCGATGCCGTTATCGCACAGGAAAACGAAGGGGTTGAGGAAGACAAGCGGCAAAACTATTACCATGCGCCGTTTTGGGAACGCTTCATCGGCGTAGGGTACAGAAAGCTCGACAAACCGGTAAATGCCCGAGCAAGGCGGTACATGGGATTCATTTCCCCGCTTCCCCAGAAAGTTAGGGCTGCGATGCAACTGGACGTTATGGCGTATGCCGCTGCTGAACGGGCAATAGAGATCGTAAAACCCTCGCTCAAGACATTGTCCGAAAAAAACGGGACGATCAAGATACCGAAGGATAGAGAGGAAACTTGGTTGAACGACAAGATGTTCTCCTCTAACGGCAATGACGGTTTGGTGTTTTGCATCGCTTATGCGGAACGCGCGTACGGAAAAGCAATCGACCTATTAGAAGAAGAGTACGGGGAAGAAGCTCCTCGCGTGTACGGTTTGCTTAAAGTCTTGAAGTTTTCTCCGCTCTCGGCGAAATCGAGCGGCTTCAATACCAAGATAGCGGATCTGTATCCTAAAATTATCGGTCTGATTGCAGAAAAAAAGTTCGGTGAAGCGGAATCCCAGCTTGCCGATTTCGTACTTACGAACCATGCCTTGTTCAACGAGGCTTCCAAAGATTTCTTCGGGTTCACCCCGCAGACAATCCCAGTGCTTTTGAAAGAACGGCAAGATAGGAACCATGAGGCGATACGCCTAAGAAGGTTCGCAGCACTTTCGAATACCGAATACGGGCGCTCAATTACCGATTTGCCCTCGCTCGAAGCGTATCGGGATTTCGTACGGCAGGCATCGGAATTTTTCTACGAGTATCGTCAAGACCCCGGCGACCTCGCGATGAAGAATCTCGTACGGGAAGATCGTCGCACGATGGTCGTCCGCGAGGAAATAAAAGACGGCGAGGCTGTAATAGGCTACAAATACCGGCTGTACCACCTATTTTCCACAGCTGGCCGCGAAGAAGAGACATTTGCTATCGGCAAGCCACCCGTATCATATGTAGTCGAGCGCTTGAAATCAGATCCAAGGCTCTATTATGAAAAATTCGGAAAAATACAATACCACAACTCTCCCAAACGGCTTGAAACACTATATCGCGAATGGCTCAGAGGAAACGTACGGTTCCTGCCGGGACAATTTAAGGAACCGAGTACTATCGAAGAATTGGAAGCAATGACCAGTCCGTCACTGTTCGAACAAAAGGAAGAAGCTTGAACCCTTTCCGACTTCGCTTTCGACCCGGATGGTGATATCGAGGATTTTGGCGATCCCGTTAGCGATCGAAAGACCTAAGCCAAAACCCTTTTCGTTCCGGTCTTCCGATGTTCGGTAAAACCGGTCGAAAATTTTCGGCAAGCTCTTTGGGTCAATTCCGATCCCGGTATCTTTGATTTCTACGAGAACCTTCCTATCGTTCGTGTACTTCAAGGTGATGATCACGGCACCGTTTTTGACGTTATACTTAATGGCATTGTCGATGAAGATTGAAATCAATCGTTCGAATTGCACCTGGTCTGTTTTCGCCATCATCGTTTCTTGCACGGGATCGACTACGATATCCACCTCTTTCTTGGCGGCGATTTCCTTAAAACGTTTCAGGACATCGTCGATTACGGCAACAATATTTACGTCTTTGATCTTCAAAATCGTACCGTTGCTCTCTACCCGGGCTACTTCAAGAAGGGACATGACTAGGTTATTCAAATGCTTCACGTCGTTGATGACATGCTTGTTGAATTCTTGATACTCAGCCATTGTCGCGTTCTTCGATCGCTCAAGGATTTCCGCCTCGGTAAGCATGTTCGTCAACGGCGTCTTCAACTCATGCGACGCGTCCGACACGAATCGCTTTTGTTTCTCGAGCGCGGCAAGAATGGGATGGAGCGTCCGGCCTGCAAGATAATACGACAAGACCGAGGAAAGCAGCAGGATTATCCCGTCAAGGATCAATATTTGCCGAATGTTGTTTGCTCGAACATCCTTGATAATCGCATCGATGCGCGCTTTCTCTTCCGCCGACGGTTCGTGGAAACGCGGCTTAACGATATCGCCGTTCTCCTGCTGCTCTCGTTGAAGTACCTCGGGTGGTCTATCGAAGCGCCTGAATTGGTTATCTTCGACTTGTATGACGATAAGTGAAAAGATGCAAACGATAACGAGAATAATGACGTAATAGAGGAGCGTCAGCTTTAATCGTTCTGTTTTGAATTGGCTATTCATCTATTTTGTATCCCATACCCCGTACCGTTTTAATTAGCTGCTTTTTATCGGGAAAGTTCCGGTCTACTTTCGCGCGCAGATTTTTCATGTGCGCTGCAACGACGTTCGAATAGATCTCTGCATCATAGCTCCAAACGTGATTGAAAATACGATCTTCCGTC
>CAZVIJ010000038.1:0-1107 GCA_964626735.1 uncultured Candidatus Saccharibacteria bacterium | reverse complement strand
ACGATAGCGCCCTTATGCAAAAGTAGGAATTCGAGTATTTTGAACTCCCGGCTAGAAAGCACGATGTCCTCCCCTCCCCTGGTCACTTTCATCGATTGCGGGTCAAGCACCAAGTCATCGATCGAAAGGGTATTCTCCTTTGACGTAGAACGACGAATAAGCGCTTTGATACGCGCAAGCAACACCTCGAAAGAAAACGGCTTCGGCAGGTAGTCGTCGGCACCGAGCTCAAGTCCTTCGACGATATCTTCATTCGAATCTTTAGCCGTCAGGAGGAGGACCGGTGTAAAAATCTTCTTTTCGCGCATCCTGCGCAAAATAGTCAGACCGCCAATTTTAGGAAGCATGATATCGAGGATAATCGCATCGTACTCCTTACGAATAGCGTTATTGATTCCCTCTTCCCCGTCATATGCGACATCGACATCGAACGTCTCTGCGGCAAGCCCTTTCTTGAGGTTATCGGCTATTCTTGTTTCGTCTTCGACGATAAGGAGTCTCATAGTATATATCGAACATTGTACCTACGCTCGATGAAGAGCGGATGAAGTTGCTATCAGTATATTAAGAATAGTAAGATAAGCATAATAATACTGTCCATGAAGAAGCGCGGGTTGACGTTAGTCGAAATGCTGGTCGTAATCGGCATTATGGTAACCGTGGTTGGAATAGCGACCCCCATGGCCCTCAACCAAGTCTTCAGGGCTACCACTGAAGCAGAGGCAAGGAAACTAGCCTCATCGATTTATGTGCTCCAGCAACGCGCCTATACGGGAAACGGCAACAGCGCCTATGGAATAAAGTTTACGAATGCCGATTACACGACATTCAACGGTACCGCATTTTCGAGCGGTACCAACAAAGAGTCCACCTCGTTCGATGCTAAAGTGAAAGCATCACAAATCCAGCTCACGGGAGGGGTAAGCGAGCTGAGCTTCAATAAAGGCTCATACCTGCCGAGCGCCTCGGGCACGATCGCGCTCACGAGCGCTTCGGATACCTATATTGTCGAGCTGAACGCTCAGGGATTCGTTACGTACTACAAACAATGATAAGGAGAACAAAAAAACGGGGATTCAGTTTAGTAGAGATCCTAATCGCGCTTGC
>CAZVIJ010000037.1:0-18287 GCA_964626735.1 uncultured Candidatus Saccharibacteria bacterium | reverse complement strand
AATTAATATCATACGCGTTTACATCGAGTTTCTTGGATAGTTCTTCTTGGGAATACGTAGTTATCTCGTTCCCGCTATCTTGGACAAGCGTGCTGCCTTTCTTGCCGTTAAATGCCTTTAGCTTACCGGAATCTCCCAGATAATACCCGAAAAGCCCTGCTAGCACTGAAAATAGCAGGATTAGGACAGTTGCGCTGACAAAAGGGTTGTTTGTACTTATTTCTGATTTTTGTAAAGAATCGTAACCAATAGATGGCGTTTTCTCATTAGGCATAAATTATTCGTTTCTTTCAATATTCTTTAGGTAAAACTCCAATACTTGGCCATTATATTCTAAATTGGAGACAAGTCCATCTTTAGCCTGGAAGGAGCCACTTATCCCCCAATTCGGATGTTCGAATGCCCGTATTGGCGCTTGCCGTATATCTTCAGTGAAATATACATGACGCTTTCCCCAAAATACATCCATTCCTGGATTTGAGAAATGATATTTAGGCTCTGGCTGCTCGGTAAATCCAGAAATGACACAGAAAGACTCAAGCTTAGACGCTTCCTTTAAGAACGATTGAATACCGTCAATATAAACTGCGTTTACGATAAGGCGCTTAACCCCAATCGCGATAATCCTGGCTATATCGTCAACGTAAACGACATTATTGATAAAAACCGTAGTATTTTTAGCCAGCGTAGAATCCTCATGTGCCTGGAAAAAAGCTTTTTTGGATTCAAAATACGTAAGTGATGTAAGTTTTTTTGAAGCGTTAGCAAAATAAATGCCCGGTACACCCACGACACTAGATGAAATTACAACAAAACGTCTTGGTACGACTCTTTTTACGATTCCTTTGAATTTTATTCTTCGCTCAAAATGCTGTTTCTGACCTAAAATTCTGCATACATCTGGCTTTATCTCGACGATACCGTTGAAGTCCGAAACCATTGCTTTCTGCCCTAAGAAACCTTCAGTAAAAATAATCTCTCCCCTTCTCACAAATTGCCCGTCTTTAACGTGGAACTTTTGAGCTTTACCCTCTAGTTTTACTTCTTCAAGGACATCTAATTGATCGACTTCATAAAGAAATAGATCTTCGGTACTATTACCGCTCTCAGCGAATACATTCGCATCGTGAGGGATCTTAAGTTTTAACAATAATTTCTTGTGTACCATACTATTCAATCATGAGATCACGCTCATCTCCATTATATACGAACACTTTTCCTCTCACAGAAACTTTGTAGTCATGACCGATCGTCAAAGCATATTCTTTATTTGAAAGATCAAAAATATAGTTCTTGGACGGCATTACTTGATAGTCAAACTTCATACTGTTCTCGCCGAAGATTAGCTTTACGGTTTCGCCTTGCTTTGGGTTATTGATAAACGAAACGTCATCTATAAAAGCGAAGTGCTTGGGCAATACTTTCTCTTTCTCGAGCAGAACTAATATTTTTGCCACGTTATTAATCTTTACTAAACGAACGAATTTCTCTTCGTGTTTCCTGAATGCCATGACGACATGCTCAATATCGACATCACCTAGTACCGTTTCATCAAGAATCACCCTGGTATATGCGGCATGGATATTGTCCTTTATAAATGAAACTAGGGTATGCACCTTTAGATGTTTGACCCTCTTGTTTAGTGCGCTGTAGGAAAAGTCGTTACGCACCAAGTCTGACAATACCGCATTCAGGAGGACAAATTTATCCTCCTTTACGAATGGGATAACATCTTGAGTCACATCATTTGTTAACAGATATTCTAGTACATCTTCTGCTGAAAATCGGTACCATTTCTTTTCACCATTCAGGAAATTGGCGATCACAAAATGATTTCTGAGTTGAATTATCAGTAAGTCCCCATCCTCTAAAGGGAAAGCCGAATAGTTCTGCTTAACGTCATGGGCCAAATCAAGCGTCAAAATATCCCGCGAATCGGAAGGGGCCGATATTACTCGATCAAGCTTCACATCGAGGTTATTTCCATTTAATTCGACATTAAACAGTTCTACGAACTCAGGATATATGACTTGGGCAGTATACTTCATAATCAAAGTTTACTAGAAGTATAATAACTTCACGTTCAAGTCACTTTAACATTTTTTATTCAACTATCCAAATAAGCTCTTGGAGAAAACAAAAAGGACGCTATAAGCGTCCTTAATAATCTATATGTGCGAATTAATCTCGCGATACATACGGCAATAATGCCATGTATCGAGCTTTCTTAATTTCCTGTGCAAGCTTTCTTTGTGCTTTAGCGCTCAATCCTGTTTTGATTCTCGGTAATATCTTCCCTCTTCGGGTGATATACTTCTTTAATCTAAATACGTCTTTGTAATTTAATGTGCTTTCCATGAGTTATTTAAAAAGGTAAATCGTCTACGCCGAGTGTTTCTTGTTCATCAAGCGAATCTTCGACTGGAGAACGTTCTGCATTTTCTTCAAAATGCTCGTCTTCCATTCCGCTTTTGTCTCGGATGACTATCATTTCAGTTATCCTAACTTCGGTCCTCTGCTTTTTTAGTCCTCCTTCTCCCTCTTCCCATCGCCTCGTTCTCAGTTCGCCCTCAACGTAGACCTTCATGCCTTTTCTCAACTTCTTGGCACAAATGTCGGCTAACTTCGACCAAGCCACGATATTATGGAAGTTGGTCAGCTCTTCGTAGGAACCGTCTGGCTTTTTATACCTGCTATTAGTGGCGAGTCCGAATGTGCATACTGATGCACCGGAAGGAGTAACCTTCAATTCAGGGTTACGGGTAAGGTTCCCGATCAACATCACTTTATTCAATGATTTTGCTGACATGAGAATATTCTCCTTCCCTTAGCTTTCTTTATTTATGAGGAGATACCTGAGGATTTCCTTGTTGAGTTTGAGGGATTTATCGATACTTTTGATACCTTCGGGTGAAGTCTCAAAATCATACACGATGTAATAACCTTCAATATGTTTTTTTATTGGGTAAGCTAGATGCTTTTTGCCCCAAACATCGGTTTTTAATACTTTGCCGTCTACCGACTCCAGAGTCTCGATAATCTTGGATTCTACACCCATTCTTACATTCTCTGGCAACATTGGTTTAATGATAACCATTAACTCGTATTTGTTTTTTGCCATATTGTATTAATCCTGCATCCTTCGATGCAAACGCCGGGAAAGTTTGGCGTTTTGGTGAACTAAATATATTGGTCAAGCACCTTTTTGAGATACTTACGAAGTTATACCATAAATGCCGAGTTTCTTCAATCGAAAGCCCTATCCAGCAGGTTCAGGAATGACTTATCCAGCTCCTCTGAACCTCTTTGCTGCTCTGCGTCGAATGTATCGAGAAGATTTGATAAAATTTCGAGCTCCCTGCTGAGATAATCGATAAGCCGCACATCTTGAGGCTCCTTCTCCATTTCATTTTGTCCTTTCTTCCTTTCCACAAGACTCTCGACTAAATCGAGAACATCTCGATCCTGAATAACTGGATAAAGATTCTGGATCTCCATCGGTGGAATCGAATCTTTTGCGATCACCCACTTGGCAGCTAAAATTGCTCGTAATACGTAAAGATACTTTTTGGGCTTGATAAGATCGCCCTTTAAGTAAGAATTAAAATTGCCCTGTGCAATGTGAAAGTAGTGCTGCAGCAAGCGTTCAGAACTGAAGTAGATATGAATCAGGCGTTTTAGTTCCTCTCTAAAACCGAGCCGTTCTAAATAAACAATCGGGGAATCTGCCCACTCGGCGATAGGGGGATTCGTTTTTTGAACAAGCTGGTATGCCTTCCGTATATCCCAACCATTAATATCAAGAATCTCATCAACGGGAAGTTCAATTACATCCCTCTTTTTCTCGATAGACAGGTACCAATCCTTCTCCCTGATATATACGAAACGCACATCGTAATCGCTGTCTTTAGAGGGGAATCCCCAAGCCCGACTGCCCGATTCGCACGCGTATAAGATCTTCACGGATTCTCGAGCTTCAATTTCGAGCAGTTTATCTTCTATTGCCGATCGCATAGTCGATTATAGCGTCAAATCGACACTAAGCACCAACCCTATTCTCGAAAGATCTGATCAACGTTAAATTATCCGCATAATCAATATTGCTTCCGACAGGAAGGCCGATAGCAACCTTGGTAAGCTCAATAGCAGGATTTAATTCAAGCACGCGCTCTTTCATAATGAGAAATGTAGCATCAGCTTCGATACTTGAAGGTAACGCGAAAATAATTTCCTGAACCTGATCGAGACGTTCGTATAAAGCATTAAGATTAATTTCGGATTCATCTACTCCTTCAAGAGGAGAAACAACTCCACCCAATACGTGGTAAAGACCGTTGTAAAATCCAGCCCGCTCGAAGGCGAGTAAATCTACAATGTTCTCTACGACGCATATCCGAGCATGATCGCGCTCAAAATTTGAGCAGATCTCGCAGAGCTCTGAATCTGAGAAGGCTCCACAGAGTTTACAGTATTTTGTATTCTTTTTAGCCAAGTTCAATGCATTAGCTAACGCTAATGCATTTGATTCTCGATCTTGAACTAGATGAATCGCCAGCCTCGTAGCAGATTTAGGCCCGAGTCCAGGTAGCTTCTCGAGTTCATTGATAAGATATTTGAAATCTTTGGGCAACTTCATGGTTTAGAGAGCAATATGCTTGTCGTCTTGGATTACATGCCCAGCATGCTTTTCAGCTTATCCATATCCATGCCCTTCGCCATCTCCTTCTGTAGATGCTTTTGCGCCTCGCCGAATGCTTCTTTAATATGCTTTTTCAATTCAGTCTTATCTGTTAAAAGCTCATCATCAATATTGATGTCGACGAGTTCTTGAATACCATTCAGGGTAACCTTTACTAATCCCTTCTTCGATTCACCGGTCACCATAAGCTGCTTCATTTCCTCTTGCATCTTTTTAGCTTCTTTTTGAAGTTTGTAGATATCTTTTACTGCGCCAAATGGGTTTGCCATAACAAAGGAATTATAACCATAATGGTTTAAAAGAGAAAGTTAAGCCAAATTAAAAATATCCTTTATTTCTTGTTCTGAAAGATCTGCTACCGTCTTCTTATTCTCTTGGACTGCCTTCTCTTCGGTAGTTCGTTTATCAATCTTCGGCGAACCAAATACGACCTTTAGATCAACCCCACTCTGCTTCCCGAAGGTATTAATCAGCTCGATCGTTTGTGGGCGCGTCAATAAAGCTTGTTCCATGGGCTTTTGAACATCAACTGTTAATACGCCATCGATGATTTGGAACTCATGATGCGAAAAAAACCTAAAAAGAAATGAATTCTTCTCTTTTATATAGTTAAGAAAGTCGATTTTGCTGATAAACTTGCCCGAGGCTTGTTGAGCGACTGGAGCTTCAGGCGCGTTGTTTGTTTGTATCGGCCTCTGCTGAGACCTCTGACGCAAAACAGCAGATGGATTTCTCTTCAACGCTTCTCGTTCCCTGGCAAGTTCTTCTTCGGTCTTTACGGTTTCAATTGTTTCACTTTGTTGTACATATTGTTCCACAGCAGGGATCTCAACATTCTGTTGAATTGCAACAGGAGCGATACTACCTGAATAGTTTTTTACGAAATTAAGGACTTTAGCGATATACAACAACTTAGGGTTGATCGATGTCCTTAGGTCTTTATCGAGGCTGACAAAAAAGTCAAAAAGCTCAAAATTATAGGCAGTAATATTGTTTTGTTGAGTGAGCCCCCCTACGATATCCTGGTATATCGATTCGGCAATCTGTGTATTGAAGGTATTGATAGAGCCATCGTCGAGATCCGTTTCTAGTAAATCTTGGAGTGTTTCCAGATTTTTTTCATAGATAGACTTCTTTGCTTTCTCCAAGACAAGCGCTGATGACAAACCAAGAATCTCGGTAACCTGTTCGATAGTAATAGTATCAGTTGCGTTTGAGGATAAAACTTTTTCAAGAATGCTTTCCGTATCCCGAAAACTTCCTTTTCCCAGTTTTGCGATAAGCTTCTTCCCTTCATCATCAATACTAACGTTTTCGGAAATCAAGATTCGGTCGATTTTCTGAACAATCTCTTCGATCGTTGCATGTTTCAGCTCGAATACTTGAGATCTAGACACGATTGTTGCAGGCAGCTTGAACGACTCGGTCGTGCACATAATGAATACGATATGTTTCGGTGGCTCCTCGATAGTCTTAAGGAGAGCATTGAATGCTTCCTTGGTCATCATATGCGCCTCGTCGATGATGTAGACTTTGTATTTTCCGATTGATGGCAGGAAATCAACAGCCTCCTTAAGACTCCGAACCTCGTCAATGCCTCGATTTGATGCAGCGTCCATTTCTATGATATCGATGCTTGACCCATGGAGAGATTGAACGCAGCTCTCACATTCATTACAGGGCTCTCCATTTTTAGAGACAAATTCGACGTTTTGGCAATTGATTGCTCGTGCAAAAATTCGAGCGAGCGAAGTCTTACCCGTACCCCTTGTGCCAACAAACAGATACGCATGACCAAATGAAGAGGTTTTTATCGAAGCCTGGAGAATTTCAGTGACATGTTTTTGAGTAAGTATTTCACTGAAACTCTTTGCTCGGTATTTCTGATAAAGTGACATCGACCGATTTTACATTATTTGAAAGCTAATAAAAAAAGCGCCTTTCGGCGCTGGTGAGGTGATAATAGACTTAAACCTTCTTATTCCTGAGCTTACGACGAGCTGCTGCTCGTTTTCGCTTAGTCTTATAGATTTGTCGTCGTTTATCGCTTTCTAACTTACCATTTTTTATGTGGTACCTATTCTTTTCGAGTTCCTTAAAAGTTCCGTTTACGATAAGTTCTTTAATGAACCTTCGATATGCAGACTCTACGGATTCTCCTTGCGCAAGAACCACCATATCATCACCCCCCTTCGTTCTGGGATGATGAATTATACACTACCCTAGCCCATTAAGGAACTATCGGTAATCGCTCAGCTGGCAGATGAAATGTACCTCGTGCTTCTCGTTGCAGAAGAGGTTGCGGATATTGGTATGTTTTACCAGATCCAAACCGGTTACTGCCACCATAAAAGCGATAAGCAGCACAAACCCTCCGAGCGTTAGGTAGTTGTAGATTCTCGTCGGGAGACGCTTCCTCGTTATTATCTCGAGGAGCGTGAACAGGACATGTCCACCATCAAGTGCTGGAATCGGCAGTACGTTGAAAACAGCCAGGTTTATCGAGAATAAGGCCGCCAGCTCGAGTACGCCCCAGAATCCGAAAGTGGAGATTATTTTGCTAAGAACCTCAAAAATACCAATAGCTCCTCCAAAATTGTCAGCAACAGGTACTATCGTGCTCGTCTCAAACGCTTTCTTGAAAATTTGACCGATACTAAACAAGAAATTCTGTATTGAGTTTACTGCCTGTCCAAGTCCGCCAAATACCTTACTCGAGCCGTTAAACTCGGTAAATGATATCAAGCCGACCTTAATACCAAGTGGACCTTCTCCTTCCGGAACCTCAGTTCTCGGGATAACCGTCAGCTTAGTATCATGGTTATTCGAATAACCGATGACATCGAGCGTTATTTCCTTACCCTTGCTCTCATCGACGAGTTTAAAGAATTCATCAAGCTTGTAATCTTTGCCGTTGACCTTAGTTATAATATCGAAGTTTTTTACTTTACCTTTAAGTGGTGATGATGGACTTACTTCCCGGATTGCAATTTTGGTTTCAGACTTTTGCCCAAACCAGGGTGTAAATTCGGTATCGAAAATGCCTTCTATGTTGCGATACTTAAAATCTTGGTGAACACCCTGAAATGTGAATATTACCGCTGCCAGCACGAAATTCATGAAGACCCCAGCAAGCAATACGATTAGTCGTAGTGTTGGTTTTTTGCCGGCGAAACTATCGCTTGTATTGATATCGTAATCGCCTTCTCCGAACATTCTGACGAAGCCACCTATCGGCAACGCACGGATATTGTACTCTATACCGTTTTTAGTCCATCCCCATACTTTAGGCCCCATGCCTATTGCAAACTCCTCTACTTTGATGCCTACCTTGCGAGCGGCAATATAATGTCCCAGCTCGTGCACGAGAACCAGAATACCAATTAGGATTATGAAAACGATTAGTGTTATAGCGAACATAAAAGTCTATTGATATTACACTTTTTCCGCAAAAAAGATAATTAGAATTCCATGAGTTCTTTTTGCTTTTGATCGCTAATAGCTTCAATTTGAGCGTTGAATTTCTTGATTTCTGCGTCAACCTTTTCTTCCTCGCCCTTTACGACGCCTTCGGGTAAATTTTCGTCTTTCTCCCGCCGTTTAAGGGCGTCCAAGAAATCTTTGCGCACATTACGTAGTGCGATTTTAGCTTCTTCGGCATACTTGCCTACCACCTTCGTAAGCTCTTTTCTCCGTTCCTCGGTCATTGGGGGAAAATTTAAACGTAACAGGTTGGCTTCTACTGAAGGATTGACTCCCAGATCGCTCTTTTTTATTGCATCTGCCACTGAGTCAGCCAAAGATTGATCCCAAACGGTGATTGTCAGAATGCGCGGCTCTGGGGATCCAATACTTGCTATTTGAAACAACGGCATTTTAGAGCCATATGCATCCACCTGCAGGTTCTCGATAAGCGAAGGCGTAGCCCTTCCCGTCCTAATTGTCTTAAGCGTGTCGTTGAAATGATCAACGGTCTTCTGCGACTTTTGTCTGAAATCATCGATGGTCATAGCTAAACGATCATACCATAACGAAAAGAAATAATCCCCACTAGGGGGATTATTCAGGAAATTCTAGGCTAGGTGGTTAGGAGCCGATTTCGTATCGGGTAAACCGACGAACTCTCACCGCTTCTCCAACTTTGCCGGAAATGGATTTAACCATGTCGCCAATTTTAGTGCTG
Organism: uncultured Candidatus Saccharibacteria bacterium; assembly: GCA_964626735.1. GTDB lineage: Bacteria > Patescibacteriota > Dojkabacteria > JAOAGR01 > JAOAGR01 > CAZVIJ01. The sequence goes on along the minus strand of CAZVIJ010000037.1, from coordinate 9,405 downwards.
CCATCCTTGAAGAAAGTTTGTTCCAAAAGACATACTTCTTCAGCGTACGTCTTCATCTTAGAATCAACGATGTTCTGACGTACTGCTTCTGGCTTATCGCCAAACTTTGGATCGTTTTCTACTTCTCGCTTAAATTCCTCAGCGACTGTCTCTGGAATATCTTCTTTTGCAACGTACTGTGGGTTCATTGCCGCAATTTGAAGAGCAACTTCCTTGGTAAAAGCCAAGAAATCTTCGCTCCGAGCGACAAAATCCGTTTCGCAATTGACTTCGACGAGTACGCCTATCTTGTTCGTATTGTGGATATAGCTTGCTACAACGCCTTGGTTCGCTTCCCTATCTGCCCTCTTGTCTGCTTTAGCGAGTCCTTTTTTTGTAAGGTACGCCTTTGCATCCTCGATATTTCCCTTGGAAATTTCAAGCGCTTCTTTGACATCTGCAAGTCCTGCTCCAGTCAATGCTCGCAATTCTTTAATTGTTTCAATATTTGCCATGTTTATTTAGTCTTAGCGGTTGGTACAGTTTTGGTAAACCTTCGAGCCTGCTCACGAGACACTCGAACAACTCTATGATCGCCACGTTGAACATCGCCAGTCGATTGTTTCTTCTCCTCAAGCTTTTTAGACATGTTCTGAATACTCTCCTCGATTTCCTCGAAGTTTACATCGGAGTACTCAGGTCCTACACCCTTATTCGCAAGAAGAATGGTATCAGCTAACTTATTGATGATAAGCTCGATGGAGTGTATTGCATCATCGTTAGCGGGGATAACATGATCGACCATTTCAGTCGAAGCATTCGTATCGACGATTGCGATTACCGGGATATTCATCCTCTTCGCCTCTCTAACGGCGATCCGTGATTTCTTTGGGTCAACGACGACAACGCACATAGGCCGTTTGTTAAACGCCTTTACGCCTCCGTACAGCTCTTCGAGCCTTTCGAGGTCCTTTTTCATGCCCATCATTTCCTTCTTAGTTCGGTTCTCGATACCTTCCTTGAAACCTTTGATGAGATCGTTCAACTTCTTGATCGACTTTCTCGTAACCATATAGTTGGTGAGCAAGCCTCCCGGCCACCGGTTCACAACGAAGTGTGACTTAGACCTTATTGCTGCGTCACGAACAATATCCTTTGCCTGTGTTTTAGTACCAACGAATAATACTTCACCTTTTTGCGCGTATCCGTATATCGCTTCAACCGCATCATTAATGCAGTCAATCGTCTTAACTAGATCGATTATGTGTATACCATCTCGTGAAGCATAGATATACGCCTTCATCGCGGGATTCCACCTTTGAGTTTGATGGCCGAAGTGAACTCCTGCGTTAAGTAGTGCCTCTAGGGAAGCATCGTTATGCTCCATAAGAGGCAAATTTACCTTTACCTTTTTTTCTTTATCCATATGCCTAATTGTTCATCCTCCAGATCGACCCCTTGCATCTATGTAGTGCAGGAGCATTAGGTTTACCCGGAGTGGTTAATTAAACGTGTTATTGTATCAGTTAAGCACTAAATATGGAAGCTAGCGATAGATAAAAATGCACGTAATAGCGGTTGTGATAATTCCGTTGATAACGATCTCGGGAAGCAAGGTCTTATCCCCTCTCCACGAAACGAGCCCAAGCGCAACACTCAGTACAAGATTTATACACAATATAGCAATTTTGCTGCCTGCAAACTTAATTTTCACGATATTATATACGTACAACAAAATCACACAGAGGAAAGAACTTATTCCTAGGAACGACTTGTTATACCAATCGACGAGAAACCCAAAAAGGAAGTACAAAGATAAAAAGCTTCGAGGAGATTTGATAGAGGCCATTATCAATAAGAACAAAATCGAAAGGGACAAGAATCCAGAAATTTCCAGCACTCCATGGAACGACTTATCTACTACGAAGAGCAAGATCAGCAAGAAACCATATGCAATTGTGATTACTGAAGAATTCATTATTTTTCTACTTCCAAGAGAACAAAGCTCACCTCGGATAAGTGGTACGGCACCTCTAATTCAACTTCCTGGAACGCCTCTTGGGGATCCTTGTTAACTTTTTTAACCTTGCCGATTATTAGGTTTGAAGGTACCTCGGTAACATCATTCGTCGTAACCCAAGTATCCCCTTCGTTAACTCCAGCATCCTTCTGGATATTCTTTATGTGAACCTCGCCATTGATCGCCTTCTCCACGAATCCTTTTTGAGCAGGATCCCGTAAACTTTGGACAGGGATATTGAATTTGATTTCGGGTGAATAGTACGGTATCACCTTTGCGGTAAACCCCTTAACGTCAGTTACGAATCCCAAAAGAGTATTGCTCTCGTAATAAACAACATTATTTTGCTTAACTTCAGTATTCGGACCGAAATAGACAAAAAACGCGGGGTTGGGGGAAAAAATGCTTTGAGTACCGACTACGTTGACGATTTGCAGTTTTCTATCTTTTGCACGTGCGATTCCCGTTTCTTTTTGCAGCTTCTCGAGCTGATCACGAAGCGCTTTGTTTTGAGCCTCCAACTCATTGTACTGCTGTATTTTTCGTTTTAGGTCAATATTTTCTTTCAGAACTTCCCCCTTATTCCACATCTCCGTGAAGAGAATATTGGTGTTATTGGCCACATTCCTGGTTATTATTAAGAAGGGGTCGAACGCAATATCCATAGTGGAATAAATGTATTTGTTGACGCTTACAAGGTTTAGGACAAGGAGCATCAGTGAGATCGAGGTAAAAAATATTAACTTCCGAGGGTCAACCTTGGATTTTGCGATGTTGGGCTTCATCTACCTAGTATTCGTTATAATTAGCTTTGACTTTCTCCAGAAGATCTATGTCTTCCAGAAGCAGCTGCGTACCTCGTACGACGCATTCTATCGGGTTATCAGCGACTACAAACTTCATCTTAACTTTCTCCTCGAAAGAATCTTTGATTCCTGAGATCAGTGCTCCTCCTCCGGCACAAACGATACCGGCTCCCCCGATATCTGCCAAAATTTCCGGTGGCGCTTCTTCAAGGGCGTCAGAAATTGCATTCATAACCTGGTTAAGCTGAACCATAATCGCCTCCCGTACTTCAACGGATGAAATGGTAAGGGTTCTCGGCACGCCTTGAAGCAGGTCCCTACCCCGCACTTCATACGTCAACTCTTTCTTTAGCGGAAACGCTGACCCAATGGTCATCTTGATATCCTCCGCCATCCTTTCGCCGATTAGAAGGTTGTATTTGTGACGTACGTATTTCACGATTTCCTGATCCATCTGGTCGCCGGCGACAGGAATCGTTTTGTCTACAACAATCCCTCCTAAGGATATGATTGCGATATCCGTAGTGCCGCCTCCGATATCCACGATCATCGAGCCAACAGCCTCATTTGTCGGCAAACCCGATCCGATTGCAGCTGCCATCGGTTCTTCGATAACGAAAACATCTCGGGCGCCAGCGTTCTTGGCTGCATCTCGTACCGCTTTCCGGCCAATTTCAGATGATGAAGATGGCACCCCGATAATAATACGGGGCCTAGGTATTTTGATGAACTTCTTGGATTTAGAAAATGCGAGGCCGATGAAATATTCGATCATATCTCTCGTAGCATCAAAATCTGAGATTACGCCGTCTTTCAAGGGACGAACTGCGACGATATTCGCCGGCGTCCTTCCCAACATTTTCTTCGCGGTAGCCCCGACTGCGAGGATCTCCTTGGTGTTGGTATTCATTGCGACAACGGAAGGCTCGGTAGCAATGATACCGGCTCCTGCAATAGCAATTTTTGTGTTCGCGGTCCCTAGGTCAATCCCGATATCGTCAGTAACAAGCTTCCAGAAACCACTTAACAAACTCATAATATGGAAAAGTATAACAAAATGGTCATTGAAATCCTAATAAAAAAGGACTCCCTATCGGAGTCCTTTGCGTTAGTTTAATAACTAAAATTACGCATGATTATGACCTGCATGGTCTTCTTCGTTGCCGTGCCATTTGGTCTTGAAATACGTTTTGTAAGCCTTCATTGAAACCTTGATTTTGCCAAGCGGAGTTCGTACGGTTACAAGATTAATATCCTGGGTTTTAAGGTGCTTTACCGCTCTCAATCCATGAGGACCTCGTGCTGCAAACGCCTTCGTGCCAGCTCTTGATTTACCCGATGCGTGTCGCCCGGATCTCTGTTTATTCGCTTTTTGGCCAGTAATGGCGCATACCTTAGACATGATTCAACTTACGGATAATACTAGAAAATCTCTATTTATGCAAAGCTATTATACATCAAAACTAGGTAAAAAACCCTATCTTTACCCCTTTCTTGACAGAAGCAATATAATGGTTCCGTATGAAAATTCAGACAGCTATTGCCAAGAACGGGTTTAAGGTACTGCATGTAAGGCAGGAATCCCCTCTCTCCTTCATCCTATTCCTCGTAGGGGTTGGTTCGAGGCATGAGCTGAATGCCAAGCCGGGGCTCACACACTTCATCGAGCACATAATGTTCAAGCCGACTCCTAAAAGAACTTCCAGCAAACAGATAAATACGGAGATTGAATTACTCGGCGGGTATACAAACGCATACACCAGCAAAGAATGCACCGGTTACCATATTCAGGTGCTTCGCGAAAACTTCGATCAGGCTTTCGAGATTATGAGCGATATTATCCAAAACGGTGTGCTGAACGAATCGGATATCGAGATAGAAAAAGGGAATATCATCGAGGAGATAAATATGTACGAAGATTCGCCCTCGGATATGGTGCTGGAATACTCGTACCAGAATATCTACCCCGGACAACAGTTCGGGCTAACGGAACTTGGGACTAAAGATTCCGTGTCATCGATTACGAGAGAGGATATCGTTTCCTATATAGATCGCATGTATCTGACAAACAACATGCTTGTCGTTTCTGCTGGCGATTTCGACATTGAGAAGACAGTCGCGAATACCGAACGTAACTTCAATCCAAGAAAGAGTGGTACGCTTTCTCTGGAACCTGCGATCTTCTCCCCTAAAGAGGAAGTTTCATTTCATAAGAAGAAAGATACAAACCAAGCTCATGTAATTATGTCCTATCCCGGCGTCTCGATAGGAGCTCGAGAGCGATACGCATTCGACGTACTCGATTCGATTCTCGGAACCGGCTCTGGATCTATCCTATTTGACCTTCTGCGAGAAAAGTTGGGCGTTGCCTATTATGTGTCCACCTCAAGCAGCGAGTTTACCGATACGGGAGTATTTCAGATTTCTTTCGGTACGGCACTCGACAAAACCGCAGAAGCTATTGAGGAAACCAAGAGAGAGCTTCAAAAGCTTATGGATAGCCCTGCCGTTGAAACCGAAATTTTGCGCGCCAAAAACTTACTCTACTCGTATGAAGCTATGCGTTACGAAAACCTAAGCTACCTAGGGGAAACGTTCGGATATGACTATTTGATGCGTGGAGAAGTTGAGCCTCTAGAAGAGTTGAAGGAAAGAATCTTCGACGTATCATCTGCCGATGTCATGGAAGCGGCTCGCAAAGCTTTCTCTGGAGTATCGAATATCACGTATATCGCAAATAAGGAGCTTCTCTAATGGCGAGCGAAACTTTCTTAAGGATACATGAACTGGTGAAGAAAATCCCCGAAGGAAAGGTCATGACGTAGTGTCAAATAGCGAAATTACTGGGCATCACCAATCCTCGAGTTGTCGCATACGCGTTGCATGCCAACACAGATCCGAAGAAAACACCTTGTCACCGGGTCGTAAAAAAGGATGGTTCGCTAGCAGGCGGATACGTCTTTGGCGGTTCACAAGCTCAGAAGTCGCTTCTTACGTCAGAAGGGGTGGAATTTCTCGACGACGGTAAAGTCAATCTCAAAAAGTCGCTTTATTATCCTTCATAAGAAGGATTGTCTTCAGTATAATCGCATATGACCAAATTCGATCAAATACAAGAGGACATGAAAAATGCCATGCGAAACGGTTTGAAAGATAAAGTTCAAGCACTGCGGCTGCTCTACTCCGAAATCAAGAACGAAGCTGTAAATTCTGCAAGCGACAGACAAAATATACCAGACGAGGTTGTTTTGAAAGTTCTTGATAAAGCAGTAAAGAACAGAAAAGAATCTGCCAAAGTGTACCGTGAGTCTAATAGAGCCGATTTGGCAGAAGTTGAAGAGAAGGAACTAGAATACCTTGCTGTTTACCTTCCCGAACAGCTCAGCGATGAAGAATTACAGTCAATAGTCGAGCAAGTGAAGAACGAAAACCCGAATATACAAGGCATGGCACTTATGGGTAAAATAATGCCTCTGGTAAAAGGAAAAGCCGATCCTGAAGCCATTAAGAAGTTCTTGTAATTATTGTAACTAAACATTAACCGCCTACTCTTCAATGAGAGGCGGCTTTATATTGGCATAAACGACATATCGTTATATGCAACGGATCGTATCGAATGAGGCATTTTTCGAGTCATTTTCTCCCGCCTCAGGCGCCTGCGTGAACCGCGTAACATATTTTATACAGTGAAGCCCTCGCCCTTGCGACAGTGTGGGATATCGCCTTCGCCATATTGAATACAAATATTATACTTTGGGCTTGATTTTATAAATTATATGTCCCGGTCTCCGTTTAATTTCAACGAGAGAGAGATTATGTTTCCTCGCAAGTTTAGGAAGGATACGATTGAGTGCCGAGACAATAACAACCCAATACTCGCCCGAATCAGCCAGATGTCGAACTGGTTCTAAAAGGAAATCTTGTTCAAGCGCGACATCCCCTACTTTAGCAGGAATATTCGAAACAATAAGCTCGAATTTTTTATCGCCGACGACTTCCGTCCCGACACTACCCATCGCTACACAGTTAGGCCTTTCGTTAAGGCGTATGTTCGTTTGCGTATACCTAATGGCAAGCAGGTCTCGATCGAGCATGGTTACTGCGGCATCGGGATAAAACGTAGATAGAACAATCCCGATCGGGCCATACCCGCAGCCGATATCAAGAATAGATTGAGGACTCCGTTGGGATTCAATGATGTAGCGGATCAAATTATCAGTTCCTTTGTCTATTTCGAACGTCGAGAAAAGTGTATGGGCGACCTCGAAAACGAAACTTTTTCCCTTAAAGCTATACCTGATTTGCTTCTTAAAGTATGGATCCATGGTCCATTATACTGCAAACACATAATCCCCACCGAAGGTGCACGCTATGAAAACGAGCGTAATTCGTCTATCGTACCCTTATGGTGATATACGACACAGTTATTATCGGGGGCGGTCCCGCAGGGTTATCCGCTGCGCTTTACCTTCAAAGATTCAATCGTAAGACACTCGTATTCGATTCTGGCACGGGACGAACGAATTGCTACGAGATTAATGAAAATTATTTGGGTTTTCCTGAAGGCATACCGGCACGTGAACTTGTAAAAAAGGGGCGGGATCAAGCTAAAAGATTTGGAGCGCATTTCTCAAACGAATTCATTACCGAGCTAAGAAAACAGGATGAAATTTTCATAGCTATATCCAACGAAAGTACCTACCATTCCAAAAGCGTAATACTTTGTACCGGCGTTACCGACCACTACCCTCCCTTTACCGATATTGATGAATATTTAGGTAGATCGCTTTTTTGGTGCATTACGTGTGATGGATATAAGACCATGCAAAAGACCGTAGTCGTGATCGGCCAAGATGATGAAGCAGCAGTAACATGTCTGCAATTCAAGAACTATACTGAGAAACTCGTATTTTGCCTCAATTGCAGTTCGCAGGAATGCAAGATTTCGCCCCACAAAAGGCAAAACCTGGAGAAATTCGGTGTGGTTGTCGTTGAGGGAAAAGTGAAGGACTTGCGGGGTAAAGACGGCTACGTAACTCATGTTGTCTTGGAGGACGAAACGATAATTGAAACCGACTTCGTATTTAGCATGTTAGGCGCAAGCCCAAACGTCGAACTCGCAGTACAGCTCGGGGTAGAACTTGAGCCGAATGGTTATATTAAAACGGACACCGAGCAACGAACTAATATTCCTGGCGTATATGCCGCTGGCGACGTGACCCGTTTATTTTCGCATCAAATTGTCACTGCTGCCCATGAAGGTTCAATGGCGGCACAAGCTGCAAATTATGATTTATACCGACCTGAACAGAAGGATTAAATTGTTTTATCGAATGCTGGAGCGTTCTCTGTTGCATCTTGCTTTAGGGATTTGAACACAAAAAGCCTTAAAATCAGCAAAATGCTAGCCAAAATTCCAAACACTACTGCCATCAAATACAATTGTGAATTGAATAGCCTGATAAATACCTCTACCAATTTCGCACCGAATTGTAGATAAACAGTAGCCGAATCTATATCCAAACCGCTTGCGACTTTCTCATTGAGAGCGTCCAGGTTTTGCGTTAACACGAGGCCAGTGAAGAAAAATCCGATTGCGGACAACAAGAAATGTGAAAAGAGTATTGAGATCGCTTTGGATTTCTTACGTACCACCAAAAAAACGCCGATTGAAGAGAAAAGTATAACCATTATGGAGAACGGATATCCAAAACGAAGAATCCGGTAGATAGATTGATATTTCTTTATTGACTCTTCATTTATCTTAAGTTCATTAGGCGTCAAAACGAGCCTACTGAGCAGCTGGCGTCCCTCTTGGGACTCGAAATACTCATCGATGAGGCGATCCGTATTCGGCATGAACAATTTCGGAGGAGAACACGGTAATGAACTCAATGACGAACTATCGAACTTCAATTGCAGCAGCTCTTTAGGGGTGCAAATCGGCAGCGTGGATAGCTTTGCCTGTAAGAGGTACGTAGCTAACTTCTTTATCTGTGCTTTAGAAGACAATAATGGTATTCGTACGGAAGAGAGCGATGTTTTCCCCTCAAGGACGTCGAATGTGGTATCAACGATTGTCTCCATTAATTGATTAGTATATTCAATATTGAATACATCTTTTATCACCACATAAAGTTCAGAATTTTTATCTTGCAGTAACGCGCTTGTATCAATGTTATTCTCCTCCCCTACCTGAGCGATAAGAGCTTCAGGAAGGTTATCGAGGACTCCCGAATCTCGAAGGAGCGATTTGTAGAATGAGCGGTTCGTAACCATCGAAAGCGGGACTACCACGACAGTCGCGATCGACAACAAGACGAGAAAAATACATGATATCATCCACCTGATCGCATTCTCGAACATATACCTCAGCATACCAGAACATTGTATTTGAGGCGATAAAACATATATTATAGAACAAAGATACTCATTAAAGATGCCACGCAAATCTTCTCGAACCGCAGAAAACGACAGATCAAAAGAGACAATTGATCAACAAGTCGAACTTCAACTTCCCGAGTTTCCCAGAAGAGTTCGTGAAGTAGTTTTTGATCCCAATAATCCGGAACACGCCAATTATCTCGATCAATTCATGCC
>CAZVIJ010000036.1:0-18404 GCA_964626735.1 uncultured Candidatus Saccharibacteria bacterium | reverse complement strand
CCATCAAGCGGCAAAATCGCTGGAGATGCCCCATCCGTTATTTTTGTTTACTGGATAATGCATAATTACTTGTTATACTTTTAGGAACATGGCGAAAAAATCAATTCCGCAGGAACTCGAAGCCTATATTGATCGTTACTTCAATCTCAAGATTTCGGGGAAGACCGTTGTCTGCCCGTATTTCATGAATAGCGCTGCAGGGTTTCTAAGGCCGCCGGTACAGGCGGGAAAGGGAACGCCAGACCAGATCGAGGAAGAAGGTGCGAAGATTTTCTCGTATATCAAGAATCTAGATACCTCGGAAGAGGTAATTCGGCAAGAAATGATCGATCACGGCTTGGGAATTGACTGTTCCGGCTTGGTCTACCAGCTGTACAACTACTGGCTGACGAGCATTTTAGGGAAGCAGACGCTTGATACCTACTTGCCGCCTCAAAAAACGCTGAATGTCCGAAAAATCTTTTCGAGAAAGCTCAAGCCGGAAAGCTCGGTAAGCGCCGATATGTTCACATCTAGTCCCATCGCGGAAAAAGTTTCCCCTTTAGAAGCATTGCCCGGAGACCTCATCAGGACGAAAGGGGGCAAGCATGTTCTTTTCGTTACCGATGTAGAGTACATAGACGAGAAGGCGACTAAAATTTATTACGTCCAGTCGACGCGATTTTATGCGAGAAACGGCTTGCACAAGGGGATCATCGAGCTTGGTACTGACGGCGACCTTATGAAGTCGTCGTGGATCGATGTCACTTCGGATGAGGAGAAAAACCACACCTTCGACGGATTCAAAGAGTCCGTTAATGTAAACGGAGTGTATCGTACGATATTTCCTATTAGGTAGCTTTAAACACCTTTTTATAGTATCATTCGTCAGTATTTGTACGCAGATACTGGTAATTAAAGTAGTCCCGCAAGGGATCAGGATATTATTCAATGGAAAACTATACGTTAAACGCACAGCCACGAGATGTGCTCAAGAAAAAGGTAAAGCTGCTACGACAGGCAGGTTTTATCCCAGCAGCAATATTCGGTTACAAAGGTAACGAGAATATTCAAATCGATGCAAAAGAATTCAGCAAACTTTACGACCAGGCGGGTCATACTTCCGTTATCGAAGTAGACGTTAACGGCACGAAACACAGCGTCATCATCGACGAAGTCCAGATGAATCCAGCTACGAGAGAGTATACGCATGTTTCTCTCCGCGAGTTGAGAATGGACGTCGAGATTACCGCAGAGATTCCGTTCGAATTGATCGGCGACGAGGAGTCTCCGGCAGTAAAGGATGAACAATCGCTCGTCATCCTTTCGGTTCCATCAGTCGAGTTGCGAGGTCTTCCCAAGAACCTACCTCAGGAAATCAAGATCGACGTTAGCGGATTCCACGCAGGCGATACCATCATCCTCAAGGACGTCAAGCTTCCCGATGGAGTCGAATTGGTCCACGCCGAGGAAGAGGACTTGGAAATGACGATCGTAACGACGACGTCAGCTATCCAGGAAGAAATCATCGAGGACGTCAATGCTGCAATCGAAGAAGCGGTCGCTGAAGGCGAACAAGCTGAAGAAGGCGCAGAGGCAGCTGAAGGTGAAGCTAAGGCAGAGAAGGAAGAGTAATTTTCGTTTTTACTCCCAAGGGACCGGTTTAAACCGGTCCTTTTTGATTAATAATATACTCGATGTATACTTGCAGGTTATGTCTTTGACCTTAAGAGGATTGGATTTCCTCAAAGAAACCAGTCTTTCAAATTCCACACGGTTTGCCGCTATCGATGCTTTAGGCAAAACTGAACCGGTTACGGTACCTGCATTTACGGTTTTTTCACCAATCGGAGTAATCGATCTATCTCAATATAAAGGCACCTTCGCTGGTATAGTATCCGGATCGATCGGAATGTACAGTGCTCATCTCGAAAACAGGATTGCCTATAACGGAACCGGCACTGAATCATTGATGTTGGCGGTAGTCCCGGGTAATGAGGAAATCGAAAACGGTATGCGCCTAAAACTTAATCATCTAGGGCAAGAGATCGCTTTTAGCAGAGAATCCCCCTACGGATTGGAGTTCGAAGCTACAATCTTAACTGCATTACGGGAAGCTATGAAAGGGCAAAATAGAGCGGTTATCAAGGCATATTACTCGAGCAAAGCAGTCTTGCTGACGCAAATCTATTCCGGCAACTCGCTGGCGCTTCCGGTACAGGCAGTCGTTAGGAACGAAATTGCGCTTTCGTGATTCCACATTATGAGGTAAAATATGCACATTAATGCCGCATGAGCTGTTATCACCAGCGATCGCGAAAGCGAGCGGATCCGGAAAGAACGTCATGAATGATCAGTAGAATCCGGCGGTAATGCCCGTAACAGCATCCAAAAGGTCCCCATGTGGGACGAAACAGGACGGTACCGTGTCGTCTCGACTCCCTGTACTTACTACAAGTACAGGGATTTTTTTATGGCCAACACGATGAAAAAACTGATTACTATCGGGAGCTAAAGGCTTCCGGCGGCAAACCGCAGGAATTATTTTTATGTGTAATTCTTATGTCGAAAATAAAAAAAGTAGAAAATCAAGTGAGCTTCCCGAAACTCGAAGACAAAATCACCGAGTTTTGGAAAGAGAATAAAATATTCGAGAAATCGGTCGAAGACCGTGACGCAAAAAATCCGTACACGTTCGTCGACGGCCCGCCGTTCGTATCGGGGATGCCGCATTACGGGCACCTGCTGACTTCGATCGCGAAAGATGTCGTGCCGCGTTTCTGGACCATGAAGGGGAAGCGCGTTCGACGAGTATGGGGCTGGGACTGCCACGGCTTGCCGATCGAAGCGAAGGTGAACAAGAAGTTCAAAATAACCTCAAGCGACCAAGTAATAAACGAAGTCGGCGTCGATAAGTATGTCGAAGCATGCCGTGAGTATGTCCAAAGCACGAGCTCAGACTGGCGATGGTACATAGACAAGATCGGCAGATGGGTCGACATGGATAACGCATACTACACGATGAACCCGGAGTTCAACGAATCGGTAATATGGGCGTTCAAGAAAATGTACGAAGGAGGTTTCATATACAAGGGTAAGCGAGTCTCGCTTTTCTCAACAGACACGTCGACGCCCGTTTCGAACTTCGAGGTGGCGATGGATGCCGACAATTACCAAGATACGAAAGACCTTTCGATTTTCGTTAAGTTCAAGCTGAAGAGCAACCCGTTCTCGGAGGTGACCGGCGGTGAACCAGTGTATGTTGTTGCATGGACGACGACGCCGTGGACAATACCGTCGAACGTCGCGCTCGCCGTTAACCCGAAGGAAGAGTATTCGCTTGTGAATTTCGAGGGGCAATATCTAGTACTTGCTACGAAGCGCTTGGAATACACGTTCCACGCATCAGAAGACCAGGTCGGGAAGAACGAACCGGGAAAGCTGGTGAATGTCGTGAAAACGCTCGATGCGAAAGATCTCGAAGGGCTCGAGTACGATGCAGTATTCGACTACTTCGCCGGAGAGGCAAGCGTTAACGATTTCAAAGTCTATCTTTACGAAGGAGTTACTATGGAGGACGGTACGGGAGTTCTGCACTTGGCTCCGGCGTTCGGCGAAGAAGACTTCAACCTCGGCAAGAAATTCGAGCTCTCGTCACCAAAAGATATCGACGACGAAGGAAAGCTTACAGTCGGGCCATGGAAAGGAACGTACTTGCGCGACGCAAGCGAAACGATAACCGAAACTTTGGAGCAGAAAGAAAACCTCCTGCGTTCGGAATGGTACACCCACCGACTTCCGTACTACCGCGGCGATAATCCGCTCATCTACATGGCTCAGGAATCGTACTTCGTAGACATACAAAAGATAAAGCAGCGGATGGTCGAGCTCAATGAGGAGGTCAACTGGGTGCCGGATAACATAAAGCACGGAAGGTTTGAACAGACGCTTGCAACCTCACCCGACTGGGCTATCTCGCGAAACCGGTTCTGGGCAACCGTAATGCCGATATGGAAAAGCGAAGACGGAGACGAAATCGTTGTCGGCTCGTTTGAGGAAATGATGCAGTATACCGACCAAATAGAAAAACGCCAGGAAAACGGCAAGGCGGCATACTATCTTGATGGGAAGAAGATGTCGCTTCATCGAGATTTCTGCGACAAGCTCGTATTCAAGAAAGACGGAAAGGAATATCGAAGGATACCCGAGGTGCTCGACTGCTGGATGGACTCCGGTTCGGTGCCGTTCGCGGAATACCATTACCCATTCGAAAATAAAGAGCAGTTCGAACGTGCATTCCCCGCAGACTTCATCGTCGAATACACTCCGCAGGTGAGGGCTTGGTTCAATGTCCTTTTCCGCGTGTCAACGATGATATTCGATAGAACGCCGTACAAGAACGTAATATGCCACGGAACGCTTGCCGGGAATGACGGCAGGAAGATGAGCAAGACGTACGGAAACTACCCGGACGCGAAAGAGGTTTTGGAGAATATAGGAGCCGAAGCGGTTCGGTTGTACTTGATGGGATCGCCGCTTATGACGGGTGGCGACACGTCGTGGTCGGACGAGCTGTTGAACGAACAGGTGAAAAACGTCCTGCTTCCGATCTGGAATACGTACAAGTATCTGAGCATCTACGCGGACTTGCATAACTGGACACCGATAAACGCGGAATTTACTTCGAACAATTCTCTCGATGTATGGCTTAAGAACTACATGAATCATGTCTCGCTGAGCTATTCGAAATCGATGGAGAACTACAACATACCGGAATCGGTCAAGCTGATACAGCCCGCGATCGATAATATATCGAGTTGGTGGATACGACGTTCACGAGACCGGTTTGCAGACGGCGACGTAAACGCGCTACAGACGCTCTATGCGGCACTCGTGCAGTTCGTGAAAACGTTTGCGCCACAGATGCCGTTCATAACAGAAGAGCTGTATCAGGGGCTTGTTGCCGGCGTTCTCGATAATGGCCGAGAATCTGTTCACCTTGAGCTTTTCCCAGAAGTAGACGAAAGCTCAGTCGATGTCGCTCTATTGGAGGAAATGGAATTGGTCCGAAAAGTATGTTCGCTAGGGCAAAGCGTTCGGGTAACCAATGCGCTTAAGGTAAGACAACCTTTGGCTAAAGCCTACGTGTTCGCGGCTGGCGATACCAAGAAACTGAGAAGCGAGCTCGTCGATGTCGTTAAAGACGAGTTAAATGTTAAGGAAGTCGTGGTAACCGATGAACCGGCATTGGGAGACGGTTTGGTATCCAACGAGTTTGAGGGCATGACCGTAACGCTCGACACCAACCTTACCCAAGAGCTCAAAGAAGAAGGCACCCTCGCGGAACTTAAGCGCCAGCTGCAAAATTTGCGTAAAACTTCGGGCCTTAAGATGGGCGAGTTGGTTACGCTTAAACTCAACCTCAGCGATGAATCAGTTAAATCGGTTGTCGAAAAGTATGTCGATGTACTGAAAAAAGATATCAGCCTGAACGATGTGGTGTTCGACAATACCATCGAAGGAAGTGAGCTGAAAGTGGATGCTGTCTCATTTACTGCGCAGCTTGTCTAAGAGGCTATGCAAAAAAAATAAACCGGGGAACAACCCCGGTTTTTTATTTTGTAAAGAATTACTCAGTTGAGATTTTTACTTTTGAAACAGAAGTGCTGGATGCTGTATCGAGCTTATCGAGCACATCGAATCCTTTGGAAACTTGCCCTATCGGCGTATAGCGACCGTCAACTTGCGGAGCGCTATTGCTCATAAGGACAAAGAAGTCGGTACGGTTCGTATCGGGTCCGCTGTTGGCCATGAAAACCATGTATTTGACCGCCTTTGGAGTCGTAAGCTTGGCATCGTATTTGTATTTCAAGATTTCCGTATAGAATTGCTTGACCGTGAAATCGGAGTACTTGTCTAGATTTTCTGGGGAGAAATTGCTGGTGCTTTTGTCGTTCGGATCATACAGATCCTTCAGAAACAATGCATCGCGAACTTTCTTGTCGTTAAGACCCAGGTAGTCGGCATTGATCTCGTCCTTCGTCGTCTGAGTCGTATCGTTCTTAGCGTCAACTTTGAACAAGAAGCCCGATTGCGACCTAACGGGCGCGCTTTGGTACGATCGTATTTGATTAACGAAATTCGATACATTCGCGGGAGCCGTTTCCTCGAAAAGATCGATATCGAAATCGCCTTCGGACGTTTCGACAGTTGCCGTGTAGTTCTTTGTCTTATCGATCGTTATTTTGTTGGCTGAGCCTGAATTGGTGATATCGCCGCTTTGCGTAATCGGAACAAGCTGCTTGGAAAAATCTGCGGAAGTAATATCTGCGCTTATTCTCGGATACACAAAAAGGAGGAATATCATGATGCCCGCAAAAATGAGCAAGAACTGTTTTGTTTCCTTATCGAGAACGTCATCCAACATCGTAGACAATTGTATATCCTGTACTTGAAAAACGCTACCGTATCCTTATGAACTTGTTATCGTTTGCTGGCGGATAGATTCTGGTGGGTAAAGATTGCGATATCTTTTCCCATAAAATTAAGTTTTTCCGTCTGTACCGAAAGCCCTTTCGAGATAGCGTATGCTATCAGCGACTCCCTCCAATTGATATTCGGCTCTTTCTCGATTGGCTCATCAATCACGCAGCAGGGAAGGAGTACGATATCGCATCCATACAATGCGGCAGCATCGATCATCTTCATGCACGAACCATGTACGTGAAGGCCGATGAGTAAATCGAAACGCTCAGCCATAGTAGTATCGAATCGGGAGGTGATGTGCGGAACAGCCGCCGTGTTGGGTATTACGACCTTATTCTTGTTGAGGTCGGTGTATTTAAGGGGGAGTTCTTGGTATTCAGGATCTATGACCGTGACATCCCATCCATCCTGCTGAAGCAGGTAAGCGAGCAAACCTTTACCTCCGCCGATATCGGCAGCTTTGCACGCGTCGTAATTGTCGACGAGCCATGCGTGCAGAACCTGCGACCTGAATTTCTTAGGCTTTCTTGGAGTTCTCCTATGTTGGTCTTTCGCTTGGCTCATATCATTCGATTATAAACCATCTCAGTCGAAAATATCGTATGTACATATGAAAAGATAACGGGCTGTTACTGGATTATTGGAGACACATCATCTATAAAGTATTAATGAAGACGCTAGAAGAATGTAGGGAAATTATCGACTATATCGATAAAGATATTATCGCTCTCCTTGCCAAGAGGATGGAAGTCGCTATGGAGATTGCTCTCCTAAAGAAGAATGCCAATCAACCGGTATTCCAGCCCGCGCGAGAAAAAGAAGTCATTGAGAAGATCAAGGCGATGACGAGGGAAAATAACTTGGAAGAAAACACTTTCGTTACGGTATACGAAAGAATCATTGAAGTGATCAGAAATTCCCAGATGGAATCTACTTCTCTATAATACCATGATGAAATTATCCGATCACCATTGCCATATCTCAAAAGAATATTTCGATGACCCGATAGCGGAAATTAAACGTCTTGAAGAGACTTCCGGACTGGAATGCGTATGCGTCATGGGATGCGATTACGACAACAATGCGGAATACCTCGCGTATAAAGACGTATTTCCCGGCAGCTTCCTGCAGATAGGTCTCGGCCTGCATCCGTATGAAGTCATCGAGCTTGGCGAGATGTATCCGTACGAATTGAAGCGTGTCCGCGAACAAATAGAGAACAATCTTGAAAAAATACACTTCGTCGGCGAGATCGGGATAGATAAAACATATGATGGTTCAATCGATACGCTCCCGATGCAGATCGATGCGTTCAGACAAATGTGCACAATCGGGAAACAATACGGCAAACCGCTCTCAATCCACGCTCGAGAGTCATGGGAAGAGGTTATGCAGGTGATCGACGAAGTGAATTTCGATAAAGCGGTATTCAACGGATATTTGCATAGCTTTACGGGAAGTTACGATCAAGCGAAATTCTTTCTCGACCGCGGATTCAAATTAGGTCTCAACGGTATCGTGACGTATAAGAAAACCGAAGAGTTGAGGCGCGTAATAAAACGGCTTCTCGACGAATATGGGCATGAAAATTTCGATGGCCTCTTCGGGCTTGAAACCGATACTCCGTACCTGACTCCCGAGCCAAACAGGAGGGAGAAAAATACGCCGGAAAATATAAAGGTTATCGCTCAATTTTTGGAGAACTATTTACAGGCGTCGTAATGCAGTGATGAGTTGGGATGTCCATTCGAGAATTTGCTTGTCGCATTTATCCATTGGTTCGTCATGATCGAAATCGAGGCGAAGCGATGGCACAAGCAAATTACCTTCGATTTTCGAGACGGTTTCTTCCAAAATAGTAGCTGCCGTGCAAAAGTGAGGATACCGGTGGCCGCCCAAGGCGAATATCGCATAATTCCTATGGGCAAATCGGGATTTCATAAGGGCTTCGTTGAATGGCCTGAAATCGAACTGAAGTTGCCCGTCGTCCCACGTGCTCGAACCGAAAATAACTAGGTCGTAATCTTTTAGTTCGGCGATCGTCGTCATCGTAACGTCCTTTACTTTGACGTTAAAGCCGTTGTCCTTAATTGTCTGACCGATGAGTATAGAAGTTCGTTTTGTTTTACCCAGTAAGCTTCCGAAAACAATAAGGATATTCATGGCCTACTCTAAATAATTACCAATCGTTAGTAAAGTTACTTGACGAACCGTGCAATAAGATAGCCCGCAGATGCGAGTAGGAACATAAACGCCAATATTCCGATATTCCGCAAAATCTCCTTGCGTTTGATCTTAATTTCCTCTTTCTTGAATGTTACTTTTTCGTCAGTCTTCTCGACTACCAGTTCTTTCTCCTGACCATCGTACACTTTCTTCAGATGTGCGTATTTGCTGTCTTTTTTCTTTGATGTTACAACTGCCATGTTATTGTTTTTCTACGGATTTGAAGCGAGTATTGAACTCGTCGCAGTAGTCGAAAATCTTCCGCTCCTGCTTTTCGCTGTTTATTTTATCACAATACCGCAATTGTTCCTGTACGATGTCGTAAGCATGTTTATAAACCGTCGCCTTCTGGTAAATGCTGAAGACATGCCAAAGATAGGCGGTAAGCGCTACCAGCGCCGCAAGGGGAATGAGGAGGAGAATACGCTTATCGAAAGCTTTTTTAGGCTTCACTTCGGTAATTTCGGGTTCTGTAACGACCACTTCAGATTGAGCATCCATAGGCTATTGTAGGTAAAAAAAATAAGATCGAAAAGTCGCTATTTGACGTTACCGACTGTATAATTCCATATGCCTCGCATAGTTTTCGTGCTGGATAATGTCCGTTCTGCTTTCAACGTAGGTTCGGTTTTCCGTACTGCCGACGGTTTGGGAGCTACAGTTCACCTAATCGGAATTACGCCGATACCGGGTAAAGACAAGAAACTCGATAAAACTTCGCTCAATTCGCTTGACTATGTTGACTGGCACTATTTCGATACGGATTCCGACTGGTTCAAATATTCTTTGGTTACGAAGACTCCGGGTTCACAAGCAATTCGCGTTGCGGTCGAAGAAAACGACAAGAGACCGTCCGTATCGCTGTTTGAACTGCCAGGCAAAATTAACGTTACGGAGAAAACAGAAACTATCTACCTGATATTCGGCCACGAAATAAACGGCGTATCCGAGTTTCTGCAGGATAAATCAGATTACATCGTTAAGATCCCCATGTACGGAACGAAAAACTCACTCAATATCGCAACCTGCGTTGGAGTCTTGGGATATCGGGTTAAAGAGTTGCTGCAGAATCGCTAGAATGCTTTTTCTCTTCTTGGTCGTCCAACCGATTGGTATTCGGGAAGATGATCCAAAGTATCATTAAAATCACGAGTACAACTCCCGCGAAGATGAGGCTCAGGACAGAATCGTGAATCGTAAGAAGGCCGATCAGGTAAAGCTCCAAACATACCGCAATCATCAACGGTATAAGGGCAAGTTTCAAAATATACGAAGAAAACACGACAAACTTTTCGGAGATCGATTCCGGCTCCGCTCTCCGATGATACGCTGCAGGAGCTAGGATAAGACCGAAAGCAAGCGATACCAACACGGTCGCGAGAAAATGAACCAACTGCTCGCGAAAATTCAACCATTCTTGGAAAACCGTGCTGAATACTGCAACGAGCTGAAATCCAAAAAGAGCCTGAACGCCCGGCAATATTACCCTCGATTCTTCATGAATATGGTCTACGGCTTGGTGTAGCGATTCTTTTTGTATTTTACCGAATGGATGATGACGTACGCTCATTTATTCAAGATAGGGAAGAATCATAAAACTTTCAAGCGATTTCGTATTCCTCGACGTTCCCGTGCTCATCAACAATGAGTGCATTAATCACTTTCGGAAAGCGTATGAAATAAGGGTTTTCCTGAAGCCAAATGGAAATAGCCTTGCGCAACCGAGACAACTTTTTTTCCGTGATTGCCTCAATACCATCGCCGCAAGTTCCGTTCGTGCGGTACTTGACTTCATAGAAAACTACGCGTGAACCTTCAACACCGATAATATCTATCTCGCCATACAGCTTTTGAAAATTGCGCCCAATCAGGCGTACCCCCTTTTTTTCCAAATACGAAGCCGCTATAGCTTCTCCATGATTGCCTATGTTTTTCGTGGTCATAAAATTTGTAATAATTCCTATTATAGAATATTGTTGAGCACAACAGCTATGGCTGAAGATCGTACAACAACCAACGAGGATATCGTAAAAGAACTCAAACTTTTGCGTCGCGATTTCAAAAAGTATTCTAGCCAAGAGACTTTTAAGCGCAGGTTCCTCATGAGCCTGGTCACCGGTTTCGGCACTGTTCTAGGTGCTACCCTGCTTGTTTCACTTTTAGTTGTAGTCATACGCCCGTTTTCGAATGTAAAGATTTTGGAACCGATCGTAAAACAGGTCATATCGATAGTAGAGAACAGTAAAAAGTGAATTTCTAGAATAAATATTAGAACGCAAAATACGCACCGATAGTCAATAAACTTATAGTCGCGAATATGCGAGTGGTATAGGCCAAAAGTGCCAAAAAAGCGCTTGAATAACTAATTATAATTCACTATATTAAACTATCCTTATAAGAAAGGAGGTTTCAGTATGTTAAAGCAAGAACTGGTTAGAAAAGTTCAAGGTGCGACCGGAAGTACTTTGAAAGATGCAACGCGAGCAGTAGATGCCGTATTTGCAACAATCTCCGATGCTTTGTCAGCAGGAGAAGAGGTATTGGTAACTGGATTCGGCAAGTTCGTTGTTCGAAAGAGACGAGCTCGAGCAGGTGTTAATCCTCAAAACCCAAGCCAAAGAATCCAACTGCCGGAATCCACGATTCCCGCATTCAAGGCTGGTAAGACTCTAAAAGATCGAGTCGCTTCAAAAAAGAAGTAAAAATTAAGTCAATTGAAAATTAAAACTCCCTGTTTACTCGGGGAGTTTTTTACGTTCTCTCATTTTTACCTGGTATAATGCCTGCAATGACAGCAGATACCGGATATATCTTTCACGATACCTACAGCAATTCGTTAGCGTTAATCGCTGACCGGCTATTCGGGCTAGAAGGCGTTTTGGTCGCCAAAGGTGCAATGTTCAACTACGCAATTTTTGCTGATGTGGTGAAAAAACTGGACGATGAAATTAGTCGACGCGGGCAGGGGTATTCTGATGAACCCAGAGAAGTGGCGTTCGACATCCCCAAATTCCTGGAGTCGTGCGGATTCGGCCACGTGATTACCGTCTGGGTCGATCCGGACTGCTTGTATTGCGAACGTGTCGCGAAACAGGAGGGGGCACAAAAGACTCCTTTTGCGCTAACTCCCGTTCAGCCAGATCTCGATAACGTAGCGGTCGAATCAATGTTTGCAGCAATTGCTGATTTCTATGATAGGGAAGTAGGGCTTTGCATTGCGCCTACCGAGACATTTGAGCAAGGTATTATGCCCTATGGTAGCTCGCATATGCTTTTGAGGAATATGATGGTCAGCAATATCGCGTAATATATTACGCTGGACTTTCAACCTTTTGGAGTTCAACGATTGTCTCTTGCAAGATATCATCGATTTCGCCTGCCATAATCGGATCCAAGCCAAACCAGCTTTTATGGATGCGGTGATCGGTAAGGCGATCTTGGGGAAAATTGTACGTCTTAATTTTATCCGAACGGTCACCCGTCTTAATGCTCGTTTTCCTAATATCGGAAATTTCCGACTGCTGTTTTTCCAGCTCTATCTGGTAAAGCCGCGCTCGCAAAACGCTTAACGCCGACTGCTTGTTCTTTTGCTGATCTTTCGTGTCTTGGCAGGTTACCACCAGTCCCGAGGGGATATGAGTTATGCGAACCGCAGAATCTGTCGTATTGACACTCTGGCCTCCATGACCGCTTGAACGATATACGTCTATCACGAGATCGTTCGGATTGACCTTTATATCGATATCGTCGATTTCTGGCATGACCACGACGCTCGCAGCCGAAGTGTGAATTCTACCGGCGCTTTCGGTTGCAGGTACCCGTTGTACCCGATGTACGCCAGACTCGTTTTTGAGATGCTTGTAGACCATCGAACCGCTGACTTTGAATACGACTTCTTTAGCGCCGCCGGAATCGGACTCGGTGATATTCATTACCTGGACGTTCCACTTTTTCAAAGTAGAATACCGCGAGTACATTCGGAAAAGCTCAGACGCGAAAAGACTGGCTTCTTCACCACCGGTACCGGCTCGTAATTCGATAATCGCGTTTCGACCGTCATTGGGATCGGGCGGAACAATCAGGACATCAAGCTTTTTCTGGACGGTCTCGATTTTGGGTTCAAGCTCAGATACTTCAAGTTCGGCCATTTCCCTTAGTTCAGCGTCTGACTCCAATCGCGACATTTCCTGCGCATCGGAAAGCTTCTTCTTCAATGTCTCAAGCTCCTGGTACGTAGAGATGATTTCCTGCAACTCTGATTGGCGGGAAAAAAGCTTCCCCAGCTCGCGTGAATCGGTTTGTGACGGATCCATCGTTTTCTGAGCGAGCTCATCGAACTCATCTTGGTATTTTTGGATATTGAGTGACGCCATTTGTTTATTTTAACGTAAGAGTGGGTAATAAATAAGAGACGATCCTGTGGGGTCGTCTCTGGAAAATAAGATATAAAAGCTACTTAGATTTCTTTTGGCTGTCGTTAGCCTTGAGAAGGTCACGAAGTGACATTCTTTCAGCATTATTGCCGATAACTCCGACTCTCGTCTTAGCACGTTCTTGACGAGCCTTTTCGATTTCCTCTCGTCTCTTCTTCAACTGAGCTGCCTTATCAAGCTTTTCCTTATAGGAGCTAATCTTGTTAGCGGTGTCGATAACAACTTGTTGCTCGCCCGTATAGAATGGGTGGCAATGAGCGCAAATAGCAACTGTCAAACCGTCTTTCGTTGTACCAAAATCGTATACAGTTCCGCAAGTCGAGCATCGAGTTACAGCATTAGCATTGTAATTTGGATGGATACCCTTTTTCATATCTGTGTATTATAAAATAAAATCGCCAAAAAAGCACTATAAGCCTTCAACCGGTGGATTTAGAACTTGATTACTGAAGCGATCGATGCGATAAGACCGGATGCGACACCGATAAGTAATGTGTAAATTGCGTCCCTAACAGGAATCTTTGATAATATGTTCGTCATAGTGGCAGGTATTAAAACTAAACCAGAGCATCATAGAACATTTGACTATGCATGACAAATTAAAGAAGAACGTCCTGAGGGCTCTCGTTCAGCTTCTTGTAAAAGTCGTACCGGTATCGCTCGATGGGCACCCATACGCTATGGGTCGCCATAATAATTGAAAAGTCCTCGATATATTGGTGGACGACTAGGCTCATAGAGTCGTATCCGAGAATTTGAAGCTTTTTGGCGAAAACCTCCATCCGCTTGAGGATACGCATTAGACGGAAGAGGCGCATGACCGATACCAAAAGATAGAGCAGCAACCCAATAATGGCTACGAATACGAGCAGTAAGGTATAACTGTTATCTAACATACGATGCGAGACAATTATACTACCGGTCTTGAACCATTGCCAGATTCGTCATTTGCGGTATCCAATGATACAATTTCATATTTTGCGCAATGTTGCTGAGGATAGACAATTTAAATAAATCGATCGGGTCAAAGGATCTTTTTGAAAACCTCAACCTTATCGTCAATGAAGGCGAGAAGTTAGGTATTGTCGGAAGAAACGGGCTTGGTAAGACGACTTTGTTCAGGATTATCACCGGAGAGGACAAGGAATATACCGGCTCGATAGAGCTTGCGAAAGGCATATCGATCGTGATGACGAGGCAAGAGCACTTCATGCATGAATCCATGACTGCGCTCGATTATATCTTGTCTGAAGTTCCCGATTACAACGATTTGCAAAATACGATCAGGAAGTACGAGGCTAACGGCGAGAACGAGGTTACCCTTGAAGCATATTGCGACGCTATCGCCCTGTTCGGTGAGCGCGACTATTATTCCATTGAAGGCAGGATTATCGAAAGTCTCAAAAGCTTCCAGCTCGATGAAGAAAGAATTCTGCAGCCGTTCGTTGCGCTTTCGGGAGGCGAAAAACGATTCGTGGAGCTGGTGCGTGTTATGTATTCGGGAGCCGATATCGCATTAATCGACGAGCCGACCAACCACATGGACTATGTCGGAAAGGAGCGGTTTATCCAATGGCTTAAGAATATCGACAAATGCATTATTGTCATAACCCACGATCGCGACGTTCTTAAATATGTTGACCGGATTCTCGAATTGAAAGAACGGAAAGTCACCTCGTTCAGCGGCAACTACGATGCATACTTGAAGCAGAATAGTCTCATAACATCATCCGGCATTACATCGTATGAAGAAAAGCTGAAGTGTATCGCCGAGCTAAAACGGCAGATTCTCGATTTGGGAAGGCGGGGAGCGAAAGATCGCTCAATCAAAATTATGGAAGACCGTTTCAAGCGAGAATTGGAGCGGCTAGAAGAAGAGCTTGTTAAGCCTTCGTTCTGGATCGATAAGGAGTCGCTCGAATCGATCGATTCCACGATAGCCGAAAGCTACCATAAGTATAAGGAGAAAAATATCACGATTCTTCAGAAATCGACATCCATGCACAAGAAACTTCTCTTGGACATAAAACGATTGTCGGTCGGATACGAGTTTCCGTTATTCAATGGGATCTCGTTCGATTTGTATTACGGAGACAGGATATTCGTAAAAGGCCGGAATGGGGCGGGCAAATCCACGTTCGTCAAAACAATACGGTCCTTCATCGACGGTAGGGAATCTGAAGCCAAGGTTTTTAACGGCGAAGTAAAGACTTCCTCGAGCATTAAGCTTGGCGTATATGAGCAGGAGATAGACACGAAATATCTTTCGAAATCGTTAGGCCAAGCGATAACCGAACTATACTTCGACCACGATATCCCGATCAACGACGAAAAGCTAAAAGGAGTCATGAAACAGTTTCTCTTCAATCCCGAGACAGACATGAACCTTACGTTCGAGCGGCTATCGGGAGGTCAGAAAGCACGATTTCAAATTATTAAGATGTTCATAAACGAACCTAATCTTTTGATTCTCGATGAGCCGACGAACCATCTCGACCTGCCATCGATTGAAGAACTCGAGCGGACGTTAACCGCATATCACGGGGGTATTATCTATATTTCCCACGATAGCTATTTTATCGAAACGATGGGCGGAAATAGTATACAAATCGGCAAAGACGATTAAACTCAAATCTTATTCTAAGTACACTGATATAAACTTCAGTTTTGCTACAATATGCTGAAGATGGGTACCGCGCGGAAAAACGATAAGTATTTCGAAACCCTGCTCGAGCATTCTCACGACGTAATAGCCATGCTCGATGAACGCGGCAATTATACCTACGTAAGCCCGCAGATTGAAAAACTCTTCGGCTATACGCCCGATGAATTCATTAAACTTCGGATAGAGGAGCTTATCGATATCTCCTTTATGTCCAAGGTCGGAGCATCATTCATGGCAATCCTGCAGGATCCATCGACATCGCAAACCGACATATTCCGAGCTCGAGATAAGCAAGGGAATTGGCGGTGGATAGAAAGCGTCAAGACCAATCACTTGCATAACCCCGAAATCAACGCGATCGTGGCAAACTTCAGGGATATTACCGAAAGCAAAGTATATTCCGACCGCCTTGTATCGCTTAACGAATCGCTCGAACGGAAAGTCTATACCCGTACGAAAGAGCTTTCTCTTAAAAACGAAGAATTGCATGAGCTCAATCGTTTGCTGGAGATGCGGAATAAAGAGTTGCAGAATTTCGCGTATATCGCTTCGCATGACTTGCAAGAGCCGTTACGGAAAATAAAATCGTTTTCCTCATTATTGTCGGAAATCATGAAGGATAAAATGCCTCCCAAGGCACGTGATTATCTAAAGCGGATGGAAAATGCAGTCGATCGTATGAGCCACTTGATTGACGCGCTCCTATCCTATTCGCGCATAACCATTAATGAACATCCGCTCGAAAAAGTCAGCCTTCATGATGTAATAAAAGATGTCGTTAGCGATATGGACATCCTCGTCTCCGAAAAACATGCGGCAATCCACTACGATACAAAAGAATTTGTACACGGCGATGCTTTCCAACTGCATCTCCTTTTCCAGAACTTATTATCCAACGCTATAAAATATGTCGATAAGAAAACCGTACCGAACATCGAAATCACTGCAAAAAGTAAAGCTAATAAGGTAACCATATACATCAAAGACAACGGAATCGGTTTCGACGAGAAATACCTCGATAGGATTTTCGTCATGTTTCAAAGGCTTCACGGCAGGACAGAGTATGAGGGAACGGGAATCGGGTTAGCGATTTGCCAAAAAATTGTCGAACGGCATGGAGGTACCATTACCGCCAAAAGCAAAGTGGGGAAGGGATCGACATTTATCGTATCCCTCAATGCTGCCTAAACGGTATATATTTCGCCAACGGTAACAATCGGGTACTATCTTATCGGATGAACGCATCAGAGCTGCAAGGAAGATTTCGTCAACTCATAGGTTCTTCGCAAAATACAATAACGCAAGAGCAATTGCGGGAACTTAGCGATGATGGCTTGACCGAAAGCGATATTTCAACCATTGCATTCATTTCACAGGCACTTACGCTTGGCCTTATGGTTCATGTTGAAGCGCTGCGAGAAGATCGTCAACAGGGAGTCCTCGACCAATCGCAGAATGCCGAGCTTCCTCTTCAATATCAAGTAAACGCAGGGGATCACGTATTTGCTTTCCTGAATGCAGTATTTGACCAGAGCGAGCCGTTCGGTCCGGTTGCGCTTCTTGAAGTCCGCACATCGTCAAGCACCCTTTATGCAAATGCGGCAGCTATTGTCAGAACAAGTTGGAGTTTCGGCAATATGGATTTCTGGATAGGAATGGAAGCGGACCCGCCTGTCATAAGAAAAGCGGATCCGATCAATTTCTACTTACTGCCCAAAGATCAGCTGTTGACTGCCCTAACAGCCTGAACAGCCGAACGGTATTTAACCAGTTTTTCGGTTGGCGCATTTGCGAACCATGAGAGAAAGCTTTCAGATATGATCGCGTACTGAGCCTGTGTCAAACCTCCAAGTGCATAATATCCTTCTGCGAAACCCGGATAGTGCTGGGCGTTTGTAAGCATTTCGTGATCTCGTAGGCTTTCTGCCATGTTCACGAGCGATTGATTTGCAAAAGCCGATACATCGTAGAACAAGCCTTCGGTTACTCTTCGAGGAACGGCTATCCCGGTATTATTATCAAGCATGACGATTACTTCTCTTCCAAGACCGTTCTCGATTCGAGCCTGACGAACCTCGCCAAAATCAATCTCTCCAGAAAATTGGTTTCCGTTAATAGCCAAAACATTCGGGTGAACCGGCGAATATGTACGCGAACCATCAGAATATTTAGTGTTCATCGCAACTTTTACCAGTCGGTCAGCCAACCTTGAATCCACCGTATCCATCATGAATAATGGAAGCCTAAGTGCCTGTAGCACCACATCGTTAGCTTGATTGGTACTTGCAATCGTCTCGAGAAAGGCATTCCTATGGGCTTCATCAGCAGAAAGAAGTACATTCAGCAAATATCCGCTTATACCCATCCCCCGGTAATCGTCGAGTGTGACAATATCATTTAACTGAACAAGCTTCCGTCCTTCTTCATCGTCTAACGTTCCGAATTCACCGGCAGCTGTTGCTGCAACTGCGCCAAGCACGGTTTTCCTATGAACCGCAAGGTAAAATGCAGATCCTACACCATGCATAGTTGCATCTTCAGCGAAGTCAAAATCCTCTGGTACGCCAGCAAGGTCGGGAAGACTCCTGCAAAGAGAATTGAATTGTGTTCTCATG
>CAZVIJ010000035.1:0-18893 GCA_964626735.1 uncultured Candidatus Saccharibacteria bacterium | reverse complement strand
CAATAAAGAGACATGCGACTTTCTCATTATCAGGGGAGGGTTCTCGGATATCGTCGCTACGATCGAAATCGTGAAACTCTGCAGGGAAATGGGGATAGTGGTCTACGACAACAATCTTTCAAAGATCCGCTATCTCATCAATAAGAAAGGAGATCTCCTGAAACTCGCCGCTGCCGGCCTTCCCATCCCGTATACGAAATTCTATGCGCGCCTCTCGGATATCCAGAAAGCGGAGCTGTCGTTCCCGCTCATCATGAAAACCGCGAATACCGGGCAGGGAAAGAATGTCGCAAAGGCCGAGAATTTCGAAGACGTCGTGAATATCATCAATTTATTCGACGGCAAGCTTAATAAAGTAATATTCCAGGAGTTTATCGAATACGAAAAAGACATTCGGCTCTTCGTGCTTGGCGATCGCGTAGTCGGTGCAATGCGGAGGATTCCTGGGGAGGGTGAATTCAGGGCGAACTTCTCATTGGGCGGCGCTGTCGAAGTATTCGATGCCCCCGAGGACATGAAGGCTCTCGCCGTCAAGGCCGCGAAAGCGTGCGACCTGATAGTGTCGGGCGTCGACGTACTCGTCGATTCCAACGGCGAATACTATATCCTTGAGGCTAACCACACACCCGGTCTCACGGGGATATCCAAAGCTCTCGGCATCGACGTGGCGTACGAGTTCGTGGACTATATCTTGAATAATACGAAATAGGTGAATTTGCCGAAGGCTTTTCCTATAATTCCGAGCATATGAACAAGCTTATCTCAGATATCGCGTGCAATGCTGCGACGCCGTTGTGGTTGTATGAAGGCGGAAAGATAGCTGCCCAATACGATACGAGTGCCCAGGGTGAAGTGCCCGGCGAACGCGGAAACGAAAAAGATTGGCGTTTCTTCGAGACGCTTATGCGGAACGTCGAACCCCAGCCGTTTTATTCGGTTGTCGACGCCGGCTGCGGTACCGGCGACTTCCTCGAATACGCCCGGAAGCGGGAAATGAATATCACCATGTACAGCGGGCTCGATGTCTCCCAGCGGCTTCTCGATTTCGCTATCGCCCGGTGGGGAAGCCATGCGAACCAGATGTTCAGTAGGGTAAATATCGTAAATCCGTTACTGGGCAGCGATACCCATACGCTCGTATTGGCCCAGGGCTCGCTAATTTCTCGCACAAGCCACTACGAGCTCTACGTTCGGCATTGCCTGACCCGTATGGCGGCGCTTTCCGGGAAATACGTACTGGCAAGCTTCATCACGCGGATACTCGATTACACGAACTATCCGAATTCCGACCAAGTCGGTCATGTCACGTCGATTCCGAGAGTCACCCTCGAAATTATCCTTGATGACTTGCGGAAGTACGGACGCATCAGCAGGTGGCATATTCAAGAGGAGTCGTTCTACCCCGACGCCGTCGATGCATTTGTGCATGCCGAGGTGTAGAATTGTTGCACATGATAAAAGTACTCTTAATCGGCAACCCGACTTCATACCAAAATCTACGGATTAAAGATGAGTTCGAAAAGAAAGGCTGCTCATTCGAATTCCTTTCGATTGGCGATATGGTAATAGATGTCGTCGATAATACGCCAACCTTTACCACCTACGATAAGAAAGACTTGCTGCAATACGACATCTACCTGTTCCGCGGAATGGGGGACGATATGTGGGAGATGATGGTTTTCGCAAAGCATCTGTATGAGAACGGCAAGACGATTATCGAAGAGAAGCTCGCAACCGAGCGCGCGCTCATAACCAAGCTATCGGTTACCCTACCGAAAAACGGAATCCCGACAATCGACCAAAAGCTTATCTTCGAATACAACGATGCGCTCGAGAAAGAGCTGGTATTCCCGCTTGTCCTGAAAGGTACGCGGAGCAGTAGGGGACGAGCCGTTTTCAAAATCGATTCTCTCGAGGAATTCAAAAACGTGTACGAGGAAGTGGGACCGAAAGTGCTTTTGCAAAAGTACATCCCCATCAAGTTCGACTACCGGGTCTTTATCGTTGGGGATAAGATCCTCGGTGTTATGAAGCGGTTCAACAGCGAAGAAAATTTCCTGACCAATATCTCGCAGGGAGGAAGGGCGGAGAAATCCGAGCTGCCGCAGGAAGTACTCGATATGTGCATGAAAGCGAAGCAGGTCCGAAAGACGGAAATCACGGGCGTCGACGTTATCGAGCATGAGGGGAAATACTACGTACTGGAGGTAAATACCTCGCCGCAATTCCAGGGATTCGAGAAATCCACCGGCATCAATGTCGCCGGAGAAATTGCCGCGTACGCAATCGCGAAGTTCGAACGGATAGGTTAGCGAGATTCTATACTTCGCTTCAGCAACTCGCGCAGCGCATCGAATGGGAACTCCTTTTCCCCGAACAGCGTATCGGGTATGGTAAATCCCATCCCCCGCAACGGTTCAATATCTTTAAGTCCGATCTTTCCGGCGTAGAGGTTGACGAGATTGCCGCCATTCTCGAGATATTCCCAAATAAGGCGATTCCCGTAGAGGTATTGGGCAATCCGGGGATTTACGCATCCCACGGACGGATGCAGGAAACCTCGGTACGCCCTCAGGAGTACGGTGTCGCGCATCTTCTCGGCTTGCTTCGGTCTTCCGCCGTCGATTTTGCTGAGCACCTTCGTTAATTTGTCGACCTTCGTAAATACGGTGTACGGATCGTCATTGAGCGCAAGGCGAACCACGATGAGTCGCAAGTAGAAGTGGGAAAGGGAGAAGATATCGTGCTTGGAAGACCTGAAAAAGACGTTTTGCTCCACATACGAAGCGAGACCTTCCTCGATGCAAAAGTTTTCCTTCATCCCCCAGCGGAGCATCCTAAGCGAATTTCCCTTGTCGTTAACATTCCTGATGCCCATGATCGACCGGTACAGGTGGACCATAACTTCATGGAAAATCGTCTTGTACAGTCGTGATTCCTTAACGTCGGCATTCTCCGGCACGAATATCCTTCTCCGGGAATCGACGGAAAATAAATACCGGGGACGAATCCGTATCCGTACATACTGGTCGATCCCGATAGCGTGATCGAACTTCTGGAGAATCTCTTTTATCTGGTGTGCATTAAATGACGTTTCGCCTTTCCGTATTTCTTCGGTGTAGCGCTGGAACTGCGCGAGCTCTTTAGAAAA
This sequence comes from uncultured Candidatus Saccharibacteria bacterium, assembly GCA_964626735.1. Taxonomy (GTDB): domain Bacteria; phylum Patescibacteriota; class Dojkabacteria; order JAOAGR01; family JAOAGR01; genus CAZVIJ01. Next base: position 15,742 of record CAZVIJ010000035.1, on the reverse strand, counting down.
GTCGATAGAAAGGTCAGAGCCTTCAATGTGGTAGAACGCCGGATCGAGCAGCTCCTGGAAGAAGTCGAGCGAACGGACCTGGAATAAATCCTGCTTTTCCGCGAATTTCAGGAAGGCGATGAACTCGCTGATGAACTGCTCGAAATATCGATCGTCCGGTATCGGGTAAATGTGCGCGAGATTCCTTGCCGTCCGCTTATTTCTTTCGTCTTCGGTTAGGTTCGTGTCGGAAGCCACGAGCTTGTTGCGTACCACATGGCGGGTCGAACGTATGCGATCGAGATAGTACGCTTTGATATACGAGTTCCGGCGAGCCTTATGAACCTTCTTCTCCAACTTGGAAAGCTCCCTAAGCTTGCGCTTCGCTATACGTTGCGTATTCGCCTTGTTCTTGAGTCGCCTGCCTCGGTCATTGATAGAAAGCGTCCGATGTATATGATCGATGATCAGCTCAGGGTTGCGGTCGGCCTTCGTTCCGTCGCTGTACTTGCTGATCTGGTTGAGAAGCCGATACCACTCCCGATCGAGAATTTTTCCTTTCGTCGTCTTCATCATGCGTGAACTTCCGCCTCAAGAGCCTCGAGATATTTCTCGGCATCGAGGGCAGCTTTACATCCGGAACCCGCAGCGGTAACAGCCTGCTTGTACCTGACATCGTATACGTCTCCCGCGGCAAATACGCCTGAAACGTTCGTCGCAGTTTCTGGGTAGTTCGTATCCCCGGGGGCATGATTGCCTTTCCCTTTGGCGGTAACCATATACCCTTTCTCGTCGAGCTCGATTTGCCCCCCGAGGAATTGGGTATTAGGCGTATGCCCGATTGCTACGAAAACGCCGTCAAGTTCCAGTTGCGATTCATCGCCGGTAACCGTGTCCTTGAGGCGAACTCCGGTTACCGTTTGGTCGCCCAGGACCTCGGCAATGACGGAATTCCATTTGACTTCGATCTTCGGATTGGAAAGCGTCCGTTCCTGCATGATCTTGCTCGCTCGAAATTCGTCCCGGCGATGGATGACGTATACCTTAGATGCGAATCTGGTGAGGAAGTTTGCTTCTTCCATCGCGCTATCTCCGCCTCCTACGATTGCTACGACCCGATTCCTGAAGAACGCGCCGTCGCAGGTTGCGCAGCTCGAAACGCCTCGGCCCTTGAACTTCTCTTCGCCCTCGGTCTCGAGCCACTTCGCTGATGCTCCGGTCGCGATAATGACCGTATGCGCTTCGTACGTTTCACCGTCGACAATTACTTTTTTATTGTTCGAGTCGGAGAAGTCGACCGACGTGACATCCTTGTCGATAATTCGAGCGCCGAACTTCTCAGCCTGGGCGCGCATTTTCATCATCAACTCGGGGCCCATGATTCCCTCGTCGTAGCCGGGATAGTTCTCGACATCAGTCGTGATCATGAGTTGCCCGCCGGTTTGATAGCCGCCGAAGACGAGCGGGGCGAGATTCGCTCGGGAAGCGTAAATTGCTGCGGTTAAACCTGCAGGTCCTGATCCAATGATGATGAGTTTTTCCATTTCCCGCAATGATACCAAATTTTGGGATCGGGATTACAGGTTGCTATCTCATTTTGGTATACTTCGGGTATGACTCAAGGAGACAATTACAGGCTAGGGTATACCGAGATCCCTGTCGATCAATCGCTCGGCATTAATTTGGCAGACAGAGCGTTCCATGCCGCCGCCAATTTGACGGTATACGGAGTGCCCCTCCATAGGATTGTCCCGGAGGTTCCGGAATACCGCTGGACGCTCGGCCATCAACCGTCCGAACTCGTAGGCTTCAATATGCTTGCCGCGTGGATGGGGGGCACGGAGCTGAGGCCATGCGCTGCGGTTTACGTTCGGCCCGCAAGCGAAACGACCGGTTGGGTATGGAAAGTTGTTTTTACATATATTGAGGATCGGATGGGATTCCCGGAAATGGGCATCAATACGTATAGCGCTGCGCTCGACACGTTCGAAATGTTCCTCAATCCGGAAAACAACGTTGCCGAATTGCTCGGTGTGCCAGAATATGCCGTTGCTGATTAAATCATGCCGCGGGCTGCCAGCTCTGTCGCTATCCGCTTGAGTATCTCGCTGAAGTTGACACTTGTCTTCTGTAGCACGTAATCGCGGCCTTGTATAAACTGCCGCTCGATCGGGCTCCTGTCGTCGGTACCGATCCGTACGAACGTAAATTGGTCGGTGCCTGTCTTCTTGATGATATCGTTAACGCCGTTATGTATCTTCGGATACTTGGCCTTCTGTATCTTGAACTCCCCGAATTGGATATCGAGATCGTCGAACGCGATGTATACGTTTTCATGCCCGATCTTATAAAACTTCATCGCCTCCTGGACGGCCTTCCCGGATTCGTTCATGTACGTCTGCGGTTTGAGCAGAATTACCTTTTCGCCTTCCGGATCCGAAAACTCTGCGAACAAGCTGGAAAACTTTGAGGTAAAGCTGACGCCTTTCAAGTTCGCGATATAGTCGATCAGCATAAACCCGGCATTATGCCTCGTTTTCTCGTATTCCTTTCCCGGATTTCCTAAACCGACAAATAGCTTCATGTGAAAGTATACCAGGTGCTTCAGTTGTGCACACGGTTATGTAGGGCAAATGTTGACTTATCGCCGAGAGACGGCTAACCTAATGAACTTACGTTATAAGACATATGTCCGACCCTGCCCTTAATAACGCAAACGAGATCCCCGATGCGCAGAGGGATACGGCCCCCCCCCTTCACCAACATCCAGATCGCCAAGAATATATTTCCTTGCGGCGCTCGGATGAAGTCCCGGATATGAGCCAGGCGTCCATTGATATGGTCGTCTCTGAACAGTCGGATATTAAGCCGATCCGGATCGTATTGGACGACCTTGGGCACTTCCTCATCAACAATATCGGGTCGGCAGACGCGTTCGCCGCAAACTACGACGAAATACTCAAATATCAAGGAATGGATTTTGCCGAACTACTTAAGCGATATGGATACACCGAGGAGGAATTCACTTCGTACTTCGGCCCCCGCATTACCGAGATGGCGAAAAATGTCTTGAAGAAAGACAAGGCGATTGTCGACGAGTATAACGAACGAAGCAAGCCGGCAAATTTGCATAATGCCGACTACGTCTATCCCGTTAATCCGAGCTACCTTACCGATCGGTTTTACCAATACAATATCGATAAACGCAAGGGATTCCTGAAGCGAGAACTTCTGGCTGTGCGAGGCGATTACGAAGCCGTAGTCGGCGAAATAGACAAGTACGAAGTAATAGCGGACTACGTTCGCAATTGCTTCCAAGTCACGCCACGATTCGATTTCGAGAGCACGCGCGATTTTGAGGAACCCGGTATGATGCCGGTTCAGGAAGATCTCTCGACCCGCTTGCTCGGGCCGTTGAAGTCGCTTTCGAAGGAACTTGTCATCGACATTCTCGGCGAGAATACGCTGGGGCATATGAATACCCTTATGCATCGATACAACACGCTTATCTCAAAACAACCGTTCACCGAAGCGGAGTATTCGGAGCTGGTAGAAATGTGGAAACACCTGCACGAGATAACTGATACGCTCCGCCCGAAGAATCAGGCAATCTACTAAGCCTGTTGCTTTTCCATTCACAACTAATATACCGGAAATCACCAAAACGTTACACGAACGGATTGACTAAGCGGTATAATTGATCAAGAGCGATGCAATTTAGCGAAACATTCACCAATCCAACGTGGAGCAACCGGATACATGCCGCCGCCCTTGAAATTGACATACGTCATAGCGCCCTTAGTCCCGTTTTGAATGCTGAATTGCGGGCAATTGTCCTTTCAACAATTGGTTTTCGCGAGGTGAAGTATAAGAAGTTCCCGACGCCCTATTGGGGGAACAGTGAATCCGTCTACGAACGATCGAGAATTATTCCGGTAAACAAAGATGGCCAGAACGTCGCCCAGCTTCTGTACATGCGCATGCTTCTAGAAGTAAGCCGATGGTACACAAGAATGTACCGCAGTGCTTTCTACGTGACGGGATCCGTCAGCTACGGATATTGTTCGTTTCCTTTCTTGACGGAAGACAAAGAACCATCTGATGTTGATTTGAGGATACCGTACGATCAACCTCATACTCGACTCGGCTTGCAGATGAATACGTATCTCATGTTCCAGGGTTTGCCGTTCGACCTCGCTGTCTCGACAGACCTACCGGACGTTCGTGCGATCATACATTCGAATCTATTGATGCCAGGTGAACAGAACGAACCGTTGACCGATATTGAGGAATGGTGGAATAGACAAACGGACACACCCACTGAGCGATATAGGTAAATTGATTAATTGAAAACTGAACATTGGACATGCCAAAGGCATGTAATGGCGCACCCGATAGGATTCGAACCTATGACCCCAACTTCCGCAAAGTTGTACTCTATCCAACTGAGCTACGGGTGCAAAAATTATTCCTAAATCATGCGAGCGGAGCTCGCGTTAGATACGGAACATGTCGTAATGCGACATGCGGTAATTTTTGTCGTACCAGGGTTTTGAGCGACAGCACGGTACCGGCACTCGTCCCTGAACTTCGCAATTATAGCAACCTTTCCCTTCCTTGATAAGGAGATCCGGTACGAGCTTTATCCGTGTCAAACTGCCCCCGCATCCATTGCAATCAGCAAATGCTCTATCGGGTTGGAAACGCCGTATGCTGCTCTAAGCGCTTTCGGATACGGAAGCGAAGCCGGACAGCCGTAAACCGTCTCGTTGCCTGGGGTTGGCAGCCACAGATCTTCATACGCGATCAATCGCCCCGCAAGCTCAGTCATCTCTGCCGTCAGTTGCGGAAAGATTGTACCGTCTCTGCGGGTATGATGCCTAACCGGCAAGGTAAGCAGGCGGCGGGAAATATTTTTCATGTCGTAGTAGGGAAGAGATGCGAGCGGGTAGAGAATCGGGGCAAGGTGGGAAGGGAGAAGTCCGGATATCGCTCGAGCGTGCCGGTTGAACCAATTCTGTATTTGGGAAACGCCGGTTCCTGCGCCGCCTCTCAATGCGGTATCGTGATCTTCCTTGGCCTTGCTGTGCAAGGTTAACTGTCTAAGCATTTCATCTGCACGGACAAGCTTCAGCGATCTCGCCAACGCCGCAGACTTGTGGGATTCGTAAACTGCTGGAACAAAATTCGTTACGCCCCTAAACCAGTAGATGGGATCTCTCAATATTTCTCCTTGCTGGAACGCCGATCTTATGTGTTCCAACAGCCCGCCGTAAATTCCCTGTATCAAAAGCGCGTAGCAAAGATACGCATTTGCTTTTGGCGGCAACGCTAGCTGTTCCAATATATCAAGAGAATCGCTGTCGTGAAGCTCTCGAACTTGGGACGGAAGCGCCCGCGTCGCAGGAGTAGTTAAGAAAAGTCCCATAACGTGGGCGAATTATACCACGTATGCTACTATGGATTATGAAACCTTCGGATAAGAAATTGTTGGTAATCATCGCATTATGCGTACTCGGATTTTTTGCATTCATGGCTAGCTTCATCCTTGCGTTTTTTATGACGAACCATGATCTGCGAAGTTCCGCTTGGTTTTCCGGAGGCGTATCGAGACGACCAAGCCCGACCGCCATCGTGTACCCGAGCGGCAAAGTCGTGCCGACAGAAATATTGGGAGAAGGCTGCTTCTATAAGCAAGTACAGTGCATAAAGGCGCCCTGTCCGCCGATATTAGTTTGTCCGACGATCGACCGTATCCCTGCGACGTCAGGCACCCCAGTACCGTCGATTACTCGAGCTCCCCAAGCTTCCTCAACACCTGAACCCACCCAACTTCCAACGAAGCCTTCAACAACGCCAACAGGCCAACCCAAACTGAGCTGCAACTGGTGCGGCAACAGCTGCGTCGCGGATGCACACCGCATGATGTGCCCGCAAATATCAGCTCCTATCGGCTACTCCTGCAAGCAAATACAAATTTTAGGAGAAAACGCCTCGAAATGCATGGCAATTAAGGAGATACAGTAACCGAAAAGGTGATAGAATAGAACACGATGTTCACGAGCATTACGAGAAAGCTGATAACAACTATAACAGTCGTTGCAGCATTACTCTCCTGGTTTTACGTCGGCAACCTCGTTACCATGACGACTCCGATGCTATGGCGAATCGTCGCATTCTTCTTTGTAATTTTCTCCACAGTAGCGGCCATCGGCATCAGCTACTTATCGGTAACCAAGCAAGAATCGAATGAGGGGGATGCCCTCAAAAACTACATGCTTGCGTTGCTGGTGATTGTCTTGTTCTTCCTCTACGTCCCCAGTGTAGCGCTTGACGTGTTCACGGGAAAAACAGAAACCTACATCGGTAAAATAACTCTATCGCGTCCAAGAAAGTCCCTGACGCAGCATGCGAAATTCTACGACGGATCTGCCTATCAAGATGTAGATTTGAGCTGGCCGCAGGAAAAGTACTATCACGAACACTGCTTCTCCAATTACGATTGCGGGATGAAATTCGTAATCGAGTATATGCCGCATTCGGATAGGGCGGTGAGTATCAGGACGATAAACGATCGATAACGTACGCGAATTATTTCACGTAGTCGATAAGGATTCTCTCGTAGTCTTTCTCGCGGAGTTTCTTTAACGCCTTTGCCTCGATCTGTCGGATACGCTCGCGGGTGACGTTGAATTCCTGCCCGACTTCTTCAAGCGTGCGGGCTATGCCGTCTTCAAGACCGAACCTCAATTCGAGAACTTTTCTCTCACGGTCGTTGAGTTCGGATAGAGCTTCGCGAAGCTGCTTTTTCAAATACGTATACTCTGCGTACTTTTCGGGCGACTGCGCGGATTCATCGGCGATGATGTCCGCCAATACCGATTGGTTATCGTCGCCGATCGCCATCTGAAGCGAAGTAGGGACTTGCGAGATGTTCTTGATTTCGAGGATTTTCTCGAGATCGAGCTTCATGTATTCGGCAACCTCTTCGTCGGTTGGTGTTCTCTGGAGCTTGAGCGAAAGCTCGTTGAGCGCTTTCGTATACTGGTTGATCGTTTCGATCATGTGGACCGGAATACGGATCGTTCGGGCCTGATCGGCGATAGCGCGGGTAATGGCCTGCCTGATCCACCAGGTCGCATACGTGGAAAACTTATACCCTTTGCGGTAATCGAACTTTTCGACAGCGCGCATCAGACCTACGTTACCTTCTTGGATGAGGTCGAGGAGGTCTAATCCGCGATTTGCGTACTTCTTAGCCAAGGACACGACAAGTCGGAGGTTCGCGGTCGTAAGGTGCTGCGCGGCCTCCATATTTCCCATTTCAATTTCTTTCGCAAGATACACTTCTTCCTCTGCGGTCAGCAGCGGGATGCGTCCGATCTCCTGCAGATAGGCTCGGATAGGATCGGAGTTGATATTCGCGTGGATCGTTCTGAGGATTTTGATTTTCTTCTCTAGGGTAAGCGGCTCGTTGACGTCGTTCGTGCCCTCTTTATTGACGCCTTCCTCGTCATCCAAACCTATTACCTCGATCTGCTTTTGACTCAGTGCAATGAAAATTTCCTCTAAAAACTCCAGTGAATCCTCCGGTTCGGGCATTAATCCCAGGATATCGTCTTGCGTGAGGAACCCTTGTGCGATTCCTTTCTCAATTAAAGTGGTTGAAATTCTTTCCTTCTTCGTTTGAGAGACAATTTTAGTCATATTATAAATGTATTGTGTTCCTGCGGCAGGTGGCCCCAATCAATGAAAAACCTGAAGAATTATATAAGTTTTAGCTTTTTTCTACAAAGCGAAAGCTCCCCGGTTTCTTGTCGACTGGCCATTGTAACACATGCATACAAGATTTGTATGCAATGCGGGCTCTGTGCCCCATTAACCTTAACCTAATACAAGTAATAGGGAGTTACAGCATTAAATCGTGATTAAAAAGTGCTATACTATGGGCATTTATGAAATGGTCTCAGTACATAAAAATACAGAGGGAAACCGAAGCTATCGTTCGGTACCTCGCAGCTGTCCCCCAAGATACCTATAGGGCCATCGGATTGAGAAGGGAATTGGCAGCCCTACTACACACGTTACCCGCCTTACTCGATGAGAACCTGACATTCCTATATACCGAAGGAGTTGTTTTCCGATACTCTTCGAGCGGCAACGGGGTCTTCTCGGAAATATCGTCCACCTTTTTGCGGGAAGAGGGTGTTCCGGGCAGAACAGGAGGCATCAAGAGAAATTATCCGCATAAGTTAGCGTGGACATATTCAGATGACCATACGCTGTTCGCAAATATGCAATTCAGGATATTGCCCGATACCGTCGTGGAAGACTCGGTATTCTTCTTGGGAATGGAAGCGCAAGGCGCGCGTATCCTTTCTCCCGTGGCGGTTGAGCTCGCCCAACTAGGCCCCGATGTTACGATGCACCGCGTGGAGGGGGAAACGCCTTTGATGCTCAGCGGCATGCAGATGGGCGTTTGGACGCTGCTCAATCCAATGGTCAAGGCCCAGGAGTAACCGGGAAAAACGCTTTGATACAATCGAGCATGAAAAAATCCCGGCTGGTGATTGCGACCACCACTATGTATTCCGGATCTTCCCGAAGCGATGAGGTGCGAGCTCGTCTTGCCGTTGCCTTAGTGAAGAAGGCGGCCGCATTCGACATTCCGATCGTCGTCGTCGATGCCGGATCTCAAGACCAGTATGTGATGGAATTCGTGAAGAACGGCGCAGTCGTGGAAAGGGAAAAAGTGAGAGGCAAAGGTCCAAGCAGGCGTCAGGCAATCGCGCGTGCCCATGACCTAAGCGACCGATACGTTGCCTGGGTAGATCCGGAAAAAGTGGATGTCGTACAAAATCTTACGCGCCTGGCGGCAGCTATGCAAGATGCGAACATCCCGCTTTTGTTGCCCCGTCGCGAATCGCTTGAATCGTATCCGAACTTCCAGCAGCTAACCGAACAAGTGGGAAACTACTATATAAAGGAACTCACGGGGCTCGACCTCGACTTGTATTTCGGGTTGCGGATTTGGGATAAAAATCTTACCCATTACTTTATTGATTACGACGGCATGTTCGGCGATGAGTGGGAATCAATCTTTATTCCTGTCTTACATATGCTCGCCGATAGCGTACCGTACCTTGCCCCGGCGCTTGAGTACTTCCAGCCGGTCACCCAGACGGAAAGCGAGCAGCACAGCATGGAGTTCCATCAAAAAAGACTCGACCAACTCGCGAAGTTATCATCGCATCTTACGGAATTCTGGGAAACGTACAAAAAATAAAATGGAGGTACGGGCGGGAATTGAACCCGCGAATGGGGGTTTTGCAGACCCCTGCCTTACCACTTGGCTACCGTACCATGAACTGCCGAGCTCCGGCAGTTTAGTCGTGATACCGTCATGAGCGATAGCTCGGAAACGGTTTTCGTAACTGCCAAAGTGGCTTTTCTTCGTGATGGCTGAACGTCCCTCGAGCGCTAGCGCGATATCGGGTTTCGTCCCTGACCAATAAGACTTCCGAATTATACGGTCTGCGACCATAAATATCAAAACTCCCGTATAAGCTCCTAGGCAACCGGTTCAAGCTAACGGCCGATACTGCAGCTAACGAACGGCTCAACAAAACGTATTGTATAATCTGCGTATGGTAACGATTGGCCGACAAGGCGATATAGAAATGGCGACTGCGGTTCAGGATTTTGCTTTAGGCGAATCCAACCCTCTTGTATTAAACGAACAGCAAAGGTTTTTTGCTAACAGTATGGTGTACGGAACTACCGATTGCTTGCCGTTCTGCGCGCCGATAGAAACGAATGGATCCGCAAAAGTATGGAGTCAGTTTTATATCGTTCAACATGGAGGCGAGCATGTCACCAATACGTTCGTGGGTTGTTTTTGGATCGTTGATGGCGAGTCCGTAAAGCCGCTACGGCTTACGCTCTCAGGTACGAACCCAAGTATCGTTCCGGTTATTAAAACGGTAATCGTTCCGAGTGGAGTAGAGGTAGAACAATACCTGCGATCGATTGAAACGGTTGCGCCATTCGCATTCGTCTCTTTAGCAGGCGACCAGCTTACGCTTCTCGAAGATACCTATGCGGCTCGAGTCAGAGTCCCCCGGACGTACAAGGGACTGATATCGGCGGTTTCGATATTTGGGGAACCGTACGACATCTGGGTACGTAAGGACAACGGAGATTCCGTCGACGCCGATACGAGAGATTGGCGGTCGGTCGCGGTAAGGGCAGAGTAAAAAACTGGTACAATATACTATGCTCCCAACCGATACGATACACAACGAAATCGGCGCCAAGGTCCATGTGGCGTATCTATCATATGCCGAACTGATGAACCTATCCCTTGAGCAACGGTTCCTTTCGACGGAAATTGCGCCGACGATCCAGAGAGGCACTCCGGGCAATCACCATGTACAGACTCCATCGGGAAGAGGGCTTTGGGTTCATACCTATGACTACACGACGGTTGTTGAAGAGCTTCCGGATGACGAATGCTCCTTTACCGCGGGAATTACATGGGTAGAAACAGACGACGGTGTGTATGTCCCGTTCCGGCTAACCTTTACGGGGTTTATGCCAACAGAGATGCCGTACGTTACGGCGCTTTTGATCCCAAGTGAGATTGGCTCGCTGCAGCAACATTTCCAAAGATTCGAGGGACAAACTGGCGTACAGTTTGTCGCGCATTCGATGGAATCAATCATCACAGCAGAGCTTGAGAATCTCCCGCAGCCTGCGCATTACGAATACCGCTATCTGACCGACGGCGTTTGGGTAGGGGCAGAGGAATTTGCCGTCTGGGGCAGGGCAAACGTAACGTACGTGGTCGCCGCATAGCCTGGTGCTATAATCTCGCATGGCATTCGACTTGCTTGCGCACGATAGAACGCTGGCGGAGGGTATCTCAAGACACGAAGAGAATATTTCCCGCTCGCTGGCTTACGGAATCCACCAATCGTATATCGTTACGGCGCTCGGATTCGTTATGAACGCAACTGATCACGTAGTCATAGCGGGACGCAATGGTGACGGAGAAAACTCGGAGCCGCTCTTCTACATGACCATTGGCGATACCGATGTTGAAGAACAGCCGTTCCGTGTTGATGATGCGTATGAACGTAGGCACAATGCTCACCTTTACCTGCAGGCCTCGGTAGTTTGGCTACGTAGCGGCCAGAGTTACCAGCCATTCCGTCTTGGAGCCGAGCTTGAAGCCGATCATGAGAAGATCGATACCATAGAGCTTTTATTCACCCCTTGTAGCGAGCGAGTCAGCGACTTTCTCGTAGCGGTTTCGGATATTGCCGGCATCGAAGAATTCAACCATCAAGGCCCTCAACTGACTATTTCTGAAAAAACTGGAGTAGCCCATGAATTCTACCGTACGGGAAGCTATGTCTATCTCGATTCTGCGCTATTCTCGATCTGGGGTAAACCGAACAATCTTCTCCGTAAGGCGAGCAGGGCCAGTGCAGCGTAACTTGCGTGATATACTCGATATATGGCATCCGAATTCTCCGAGACTGATCAGAAGTTAGCAATGGTTTTGAGACAAAGCGTTTTCCGGATCGAAGCGGCATTGCGGCTTTCTGCACTCCAGACATACGGCGTTTCCATGCTGCGGCGTACGATGCTTCAAGCGCATGCACATACCATCATGCAAGGCAGTGCTAACTCTAACCATCTCTATTCGAAGTACGACATGCTCGCTCAGCCGCAAGACTTACGGTCCCTGGACGAGTTTTTGCAGGCGCCGCGCGATGACGAAGAAGATCAATTTACCGTATCGGTAAACTGGGCAACCGATGGTGCCCGACCCATCCCATTTAAAGTATCCTCCTTTATGTACGGAAGGTTTAAGCAGCCAGCCGTGCACTTTATGCTTCTGCCGGAAAACGGCGGGCATGAAGCCTTCTTGGCGCAGCATCCCGGTTTAGATTCCTTTAAGATACTCGGCACTGACCAAGAACAAGTATTGTCGGTAAGCCAAAACTACGGGACAACGTTTATGCTATACCGTCAAATCCCGAAAGGAATCGTCGAAATCGATAACTCCGCCTACACCGTCTGGGGCTCGGATCTGGGAGAGCAAGCGATAATCGCACGAGCAGTGCTATAATACCCGCATGGCAATAGAGCGATGGGAGGATGATCTCGCGATAGCAGATAATCTATCGGGAAACAATGCATTAATTACGGCTGTACTCGACTTACCCGAGGTTCAGGTTTTCGTCGTGCAAACAATGAGTGAAGCGGTGAGAGAAGGCGTAGACGCCGATACTTCTTCGGTAAAGAACGACGCACGGGAAACGCATACCTATACGCTCGAGTATTTGGCAGGCGACTTAGGGGCGGAAGGTTTATTCGAGCTATCGAAGTGGGCAGCGCGCTACAAGGTCTCGATCCTTTGGCTCATTGGAGCGGAATCTAAAAACCCGGAACCGTTCAAAGTAACGGCGACCATTACCCCTGATAATCAGGATTATAGTCCGGTGCACTTCCTCCTTGTTCCTCGCGGCGCCGATTACGCGGAATATTTCAAGTCTCATCCGGGACTTGCAGGTCATGTATTCTTGGGGGCCAACTTCGATGAAATGCATATCGACCAGTCGGGCGATTACGTCAATCGCGGCGAAGTCGTGTACCAGAGAATTCCAGATAGGCAGGATAGGATGGAGTCATTTCCGTTGGTCGTCTCAGGCGTAACGTATGACGTGTGGGCAGCTCAAATTGAGCTCGAGTAATCTCCCGCTATTGGCGGCGCGGAATGAGTCGTTGTAACTCCGGTAGCACAAAACTAAAACAAAAGAAATATTTTGTGATAACATTACCCGTGATGATGGACTACGCGTTTATAATAGGTTTCATAGTCCTTGTGCTGGGTGTAAGTGGTCTCGGTCTGTATCTGATTTTTCTTTCTTTCCTCGACTCCAAGCGTCGATCCATACAAGAGGAGGAGATGATCGATCAAACGTTCCTCTCCATTAAGGTCCCGAAGGATAACGAATACGAAATTGCCAATGCCGACCAGATGTTCGCTGGTCTCTACAGCATGATCAAGGATAAACGGTTCGGCAAGCTTCTCAAGAAGCAGTCGGCGGTATCCTTCGAAATCGTTGGCTTCAAGGAGAAAATTCGATTCTATGTCGTGTGCCCCACGAAAATATCCGACCTCGTCGAGCGCCAAATCTTGGGAGCGTATCCTACCGCCGAGATCATGAAAACGAAAGACTACAACCTCTACAACGAGAACTCGTTCGTGGAGTTCTCCGAGCTCAGGCTTTCGAAAGATGCGCATCTTCCCATCGTCCTTCACGACAAGCTTTCAACCGACCCCATGAATATCGTGACCGGTGCGCTCGCTAATGTGAGCGACGGGGAATCGCTAGCCATCCAGTATATCGTTACTCCGGCAGACGACGAGTGGCGCAAGGCAGGCCGCGCCGTCATTAAAGGGGTAGAGAAGGCACAACGCGATACGGAAAACAAATCAGGGCCAAACGTCCCCCAGGAAGTTGTACAGGGAATTACCGACAAGATTACCAAGGTCGGCTTCGACACCACCATCCGCATTATCTCTGTCGCGCGCAATAAGGAGCTCGCGAAGAGCAACCTCTCGAACGCCGAGGCGGCATTCGCCCAGTTCAACAACCCGACGACCAACAAGTTCGGCAAGTTCAAATTGAAGAAATTCAAGGGCTACCTCAGGAAAAAGTCGCAAGTCTATGACATCGTCAACAGAATCCCACCCGTATGGGCTGACGACGACTCGGTCCTGAATACCGCAGAGCTCGCTACCGTATTCCATTTCCCGAGCAAAAAAGTCGAGACGCCGCACATCGAATGGCTTATGGCCAAGAAGGCGCCGGCAGACGAATCGGTCGGATCCAAGGGCTTATGGCTCGGAACCGCAGCATTCCGCGGACAGGAGAAGGACATCGGCATGGAGAACATCGATGACCGAAGACGCCACATGTATATCATCGGACAAACCGGTACCGGTAAGTCTAAGTTCATGGACAACATGGCCCTCCAGGATATCTACAACGGCCATGGAATCTGCTTTATCGATCCGCACGGCGAGGAAGTCGAGTGGCTTCTGGAAAGGATTCCGGCGCACCGGGCTGAGGACGTTATCTACTTCAACCCCGGCGACTTCGAGAAGCCGTTTGGCTTGAATATCCTGGAAAACCGGAGCGAAGAGGAGAAGCACTTTATCGTCAACTCCTTCTACAAGATGATCCAGAAGTTGTTCGACCCGAACAACCAGGGTATTACCGGACCTTTGCTCGAGCGTGCAATCCGTTCCACGCTTCTGACCGCGATGGCCAAGAAAGGCGGCACGCTTATTGAGGCGATGAAATGTCTCTTGCTCGATTGGGACGTGATAAACGATCTAAAGCAGTACATCACCGACCCGTTCATAAAGGACTATTGGGAAAAGGAAATCCCCGCAACTCCGGAAGCGAGAAGGGGAGAGCTCTTGGGGTACTTCACCTCGAAGCTCGACCGCTTCATCTCCAACAAGCTGATGAGAAACATGCTCGGTCAGCCGATGTCCTCATTCGATTTCCGAACCGCGATGGACGAGCAGAAGATCATCCTCATCAATCTTTCCAAGGGTAAGATCGGTGCGGAGAACTCTGAGTTCCTCGGCCTTCTCTTGATCCCGCGAATCCTCTCTGCCGCAATGAGCAGAATCGATATCGCTCCGGAAGACCGCAAGGACTTCTTCCTCTACGTCGACGAGTTCCAGAACTTCGCGACCGACGACTTCGCGACCATCCTCTCCGAGGCCCGAAAGTTCCGCCTCAACCTTATCGTCGCCAACCAGTACATCGGCCAGATCCAAGAAGACGTAAGGAATGCCGTCTTCGGAAACGTCGGTACCATCGTATCCTTCCGCGTCGGCCTCGATGACGCCGAGTACCTCGAAGGCCAGTTCTCACCGGTATTCTCCAAGAACGACCTTACGAACCTGGAGAACCAGAACGCGTACGTGAAGCTTATGGTAAACGGCAAGTATCCGCCACCGTTCTCGATTCGAACCACGTTCAAGAAATGGCCTGAAGGGAATCCGCAGTGGAGGGATCTTATTATCCAGATCAGCCGCAATGTGTACGGTAGAGACCGCGCTATGGTTGAAGACGAGATTACCCGAAGGATGAATCCAGGCAAGCCGAAGAACCAACCACAAGGAATGCCGCAGCAGCAGGGCGGGGTGCCGGGGATGCAGCAGAGTTATTAGTATTTATCTTATTCTTTTTATTGATTGTACTTTTGTAACTTTTTCTTCAAGGTTCTCTGTAGAGAAGAGAAAACCATCATGACGCTTGAAGTCCTTACCAGTGGGTAAATCAATAAAATAACCCCATGAGTAAGAAAATTCAAAAGCATTAATTAACGTAATGAGTTTAATTATGTCGAACGCCCTTGATCTTTTATCTTTATTTACCGTTTTTTTAACTTCAATGACGATAAAGTTATTTCTAGTCCCTCGTTTGTGGATGATAATATCAGGGTAAATACTTTTGATAAGTTCTTCATTATTTCTAGATATTAACGAAAAGTAAACAACATCCAGCTCTGAATTGTATTTTATTCGGTTACGATCTCTTAATTGTGTAATTAAACTTAGGATATCTTCATTTGTTAATTCCTCGTTCATTAACTCTTGAAACATTTTTTGATCTATGCTTGGAGCATTGTTCTGTTCTAGGACGTCAGCCATTCTGTTAAGAAT
>CAZVIJ010000034.1:4770-19041 GCA_964626735.1 uncultured Candidatus Saccharibacteria bacterium | reverse complement strand
GCTTATAACTGAAGTCTACGACGATTCGGGAAACCTCGTCGTCGCGATAACGGAGAAGGGGCAACGTTACCATTTGCTTAAAGGTGGAAGGGGAGGGCTAGGAAACCATTACTTTCGAAAAGGCTTTGAGGGTAGGTTCGACAAAAGCACGCCGGGAAAGCCGGGGGAAACCCTTCGAGCGAAACTGAAGCTGAAACTCGTTGCCGATATCGTTTTCATCGGATATCCGAATGCTGGGAAATCGAGCTTGCTGAACGCCCTGACGAACGCTAACGTTAAAGTCGGCAATTATCCGTTTACCACCCTTTCGCCGCATTTGGGGAGAATCAAGGGATTAACCTTGATGGATTTACCAGGACTCATAAAAGGGACGGCGCAAGGGAAAGGTTTAGGAGCAGGCTTCCTGCAGCACACCGATTACGCGAAACTCGTCGCCCACACCATCAGCCTCGAATCAGAGGATTTGCTCCACGATTACGATACGATCAGGAGCGAGCTGAGAGAAATCAGCGAGGATCTCTATAACAAAAAAGAAATCATCGTACTAACGAAGTCCGATTTGTTTTACGATGAGGAAATTGAGCAAAAAGTACGGCAGCTCGCTCACGTAGACCGCATGAAAGTTATATGCACTTCGTTCAATAAAGAGTCGCTGAAGAAATTGGAAGAAGCCTTCCGGAAAGCAATTCAAGACGCCGCTTGACTCTCACGTAACGTGATACCTTATTGTATACTTAAGGTAATGCAAATCACGGTACAAAAACTTGCCGAAATTTCAGGGGTGAGCGTGCGAACGCTCCACTACTACGATGAAATCGGCTTACTGAAACCAGGAAAGAAGGGAGCGAACGGCTATCGCTATTATGACGAGCCGCAAATGATAAAACTCCAACAAATCCTGTTCTACCGCGAACTGAACCTTACCTTACATCAAATCAAGCAGATACTCGATGACCCGGGGTTTAACATCATCGGAGCGCTTAACGACCATAAATCTCATTTAAGCAACGAAATGAGACGTCTTAAGGGTTTGATGAAAACGATAGATAAAACAATACAAAAACTACAAGGTAAACGTACTATGTCAAACAAGGAATATTTCGAAAACCTCACCAAAGAGGAAATCGAGCGCCATAAAAGTGAAGCCCGTGAAGTATACGGCGACTTCGTCGACAAGACGAAAGGCTGGTCAACAGAAAAGCTCAAGAAGACGCTCGCAGAAGGACAAAAGATATCTGAAAGCATTGCGGAACTGATGGATAGGGGAAGCACCCCAAGCTCGCCCGAGGTGCAGTCGTTAATCGAAGAACATTACCGGTTCATCAACAAATTCTGGGACTGTTCGCATGAAGCATACGTAAATCTTGGCAAAATGTACGTCGAGGACGAACGATTCACCAAGAACATCGATATGACCCGTACCGGCTTGGCTCAATTCATGCAGCAGGCGATGGAGTATTTTGCCTCTTAGGCCGACGTGACAGCTGTCACAGACAAAGTAGGAGCCTAGGTGTATTACTATAATGAGGGCAAATTACAGCCATGAACGAGCAGATAAACGAAAAACTCATTGATTTCTTCAAGCAATACGAATATATCGAAATACCTCCGAAAAAAGTATTAATTCGACCAACCGATTCGATTAACTACATCTACTTCATTTTAGAAGGCGAGGTAAAGCAATACCTGAACACCATAAACGGGCACGAAATCATACTACATATGTTCACGAAAGGAGCATACCTTCCTATCATGATAGTCCTTGCGGGAACTTCCAACAAATACTACTTCGAAAGCTGTACCAAGATACGTGCGTATAAGGCTCCGGTTTCGGCTGTGCTTGAATTCGTGCAGGAAGATCCCGAAGTATGCTTTGATCTTCTGAAAAAGCTGTCTACCGGGCTCGCGAAGCTTCTCCTTAAGACCGAAGGGATACTGTACCAAGATGCCTATGCGAGAGTACTAACTATGCTCGTGTATTTCGCAAAAAAGTACGGAAAAGAAGATGGCGATATGACGAATATCTCGATTCCTCTCACCCATAGCGATATTGCCTCTTGGACGGGAATTCAGCGGGAGACAGCCAGCCGGCAGCTCGAGCACTTGGCCGATTCCAGAATAATTTCGTACGAAAAGCAGAATATCTCGGTCGATATGGATAAGCTGCTTCTCGAGGAGAAGGAGTACAAATACTTTCTGGCACGGAAATAATTAGTACTCAGGATACTTAAGCCCATCACTCGATGTCTGTATGTATTTTTCGGGGTCGAATTCGATCCCGAAAATTTTATCGAGGACCACTTTGGCAATATAGGCATTGCCGAGTTGATTGGGATGCAAATAATCGATATCCCCTGGATGAAATCCTGCTTCGCCCTCGTACAGGATTTCGAAGGTATAGAACCGCTTCAAGTCGAAAGCCAGGAATTCATCCCACACGTCGCACATTTCTACAATACCGTCATGTGCGAGAGCTTGAACTTTCGCGAAATACGGCTCGAATTTTGCGTTCACGTCGGGGTCCAGTGAAGGCGGGGGAGTAAGTACAACGACGTTCTTGACACCTTGCCCTTGAAATTCGTTTACGATCGTTCGAACATTCTCCGCGTAGACTTCGGGAGTTGAGATACCTAAATGGACATCGTTATCTCCGATCATCAGGAGAACCATAGTCGGCTTAACGGCAAGTACTCCTTCTTCAATGAGATCGATCAAATCGACGGTCGTTGCACCATCGAATCCGCAATTGAAGCAGCGTATTTTCCAAGACGGCGTTTTCCATTCTCCCAAGTAATCGGCGATCTCTTCTTTCAAGACGTATTCGACAATTTCCCGCCAGTTAGGATGCACCCATTCGGTAGAGGTAATTGAGTCTCCAACAAATGCGATCCGGTAAAAATATCCTGATTGGATCCGCTTGATGATAGATTCGCACGCTTGGTTCATGGAGCATTATAGAAAAAAGGATATTTCCTGCCCATGAGGTGATGCCCATCACATACCATGGGCGACAAAATACCTACAATAAGCATCAATACGATCATGGATGGGAGAAAACAAAACTATACGGGATTCCTAATGTTCGGCGTAATTTTATGCTTTCTTGGACTTGGGTTCATCCTCGATAACCTCGGCGTTGTCAACTTCGGTCATTTCATCGGGCAATGGTGGCCAAGTCTCATTATCGGCTCGACGCTTATCAATTTCCTGTTTCGCTCAACGACTTTCGGCAACGTAGTCGTAAGCCTCCTTATTTTTCTTCCGATTCAGCTCGCGATCGTAGACCGTCTCCCCTATAAGTTCTGGTCGTATTTTTGGCCGACGGTTCTTATGATCGGCGGAATAAGCGTGATCTATTCGAACTTCACCAAGTCCACTTCTGACAACAGCGAAGATTCCGTGCATAACGTAGTGCTTTTCAGCGGCAACGATATCCATAACAATTCTCAACACTTCAAGGGTGGGGAGCTTACCGCCTTTGCTGGGGGGATAAAGCTCGACCTTCGGGATGCCGATGTAGAATCTGGTGCACATCTCAAAACTACGGCTTTCATGGGTGGTATCGAACTTCTCGTTCCCCGGACATGGAAAGTGGTGGTAAAAGGACTGCCCCTGATGGGTGGTTTCTCAAATAAAGTTCCAAGCGAGGCATCACCCAATAAGATACTTAACGTCGATGCGACTGCAGTGATGGGAGGCGTGGAAGTTAAGTACCTATGAACCATCTGATTACCCAAGTAATACTCGTCGTTCTCATCCTCCTCGAATGTTTTGTAGGTTTAAGCTCGTTATGGGGAGGAATTAAACTGATTAGAACGAACGGCATGGGAATGCCTGTCGTATGGCTCGACGGTTCTCCGTTCAGATCATATAAGGGCCCAGGAATAATTCTCGCATCGATCGTTGCCGGCACACATCTGTGGGGCTCAGTCGGATTGCTACTGAACGTGCCGTATAGTCTGGAAATGTGCGCTGTTGCCGGATTGGGGCTTCTCATCTGGACGTTCGTCGAACAGTACATTATCCGCCATAACAACTGGTTGCAGGCATTATATTTCGCATTCGCCCTCACCGAAATAATTTTCGTCGGCGTATACTTGCGTTTGTCATAAAATACATAGGGCTTTAAAGCCCTACGTATCTCTTCGGCTAAAGGTGCGCGTTGCTGTATTCATGCATTTCGAGCGTAAAAAGCTGGGAAACGATTACGAATGCTACAGCTCCTACGACTGCTGCCCAAAAGTTCGCCCAGCTCAACGTCGTAAGTGTTGAGTAGATCGAGTCTGCTGCGTCTTTTGCCCAGAGCGCATATCCCCCTCCGACTCCTAAAGCCCCTATGATGGCTGCACTTGTATTTAAAACCGTATCGTGGCCTTTTAGCAAGTTAATTATAAGAGCAGCTGCGATTCCTACAACGAGCCAAACAATGAGTGCCATTATTTTTACCTCCTTTCCAACCATTATGTAAACGCAAGTGAGTGATCCAAGACACGTACCGAACTGTACTTTACTGGCAAGATAATTCATATGGATGCATCGATAAAAAATTTATATTCGGCCAAGGAAAAAGATACATCGTTTATAACAATTCCAAGAATGAAATTCTTCACGATTTCCGGCAAAGGGACTCCATCATCGAAGGAATTCCAACTCGCGATTCAAGCACTGTACCGTCTTGCGTATACCGTCAAAATAAACCTAAAAAAAGGAACTATCGAAAGGCCTAACAATTATGCAGATTATAAAGTAGCTCCGCTTGAGGCATTATGGATAACGACGGGAACGTCGTTCGACATAACCGACCCCGAGACGTATGTATGGAAGGCAATGCTAATGCAGCCGCAATTCATAAACGAAGAGCTATTTGATATAGGCATCGCGCTCGCTTCAAAGAAAAAAGGATTGCCATATGATAACGTACGGCTTGAAGAAATAGAGGAAGGCTTATCGGCGCAAGCGCTGCATCTTGGTTCCTACTCGGATGAACAGCCAACCATCGAGTTGCTCCATGAATTCGTCGATAAATCAGGTTATATCATCAGCGGGCCTCATCACGAGATATATTTGAACGATCCGAATCGTACCGCTCCCGATAAGTTAAAGACAATCATTCGGTATCCTGTTATGGAAATGGCACGCGACCGCTAAATCATATATAGCCGAGAATGGGCTCAATTTTATGGAAATCGACTTTATCGACGATGGGAACTTTTACAGCTTTTACCATCAGCTTTTCCAAGAAATTCAGCCGATCGCTCGTTAATCGGCCGGGAACCTTCAGGTAATGTATTTTTTCCCTAATATGTTCGGGAATCGTTTCGTACGATTGTTTACTTGCTTCGCTCATAGGATCCATCATACCGACGGTAAATAGGATGACATTTTTGTTTTTCATGTACTGCCAGCTGCCGATCAAAAAGTCCAACGCTATTATTTTTCCTGCGTAGGTCGCAGAACCCAAAATAACCGTGTCGAAATCCTCAAGCCGAGCCGCATCGAATGAATCTATCTGCATCAGCAAAGATCCGCTGATTTTCGAGTGGATGAATTCGGCATAGTCTTTCGTGCTGCCGTTTTTTGTTTTGTAAAGGATTATGGTTTTCATGATTGCAATGTTTATCAACCTACTAGGTACGTACAAAACGGGCAGTGATGGGGAGCACGTTGAATACCTTGTAATTGATTTATAGTTTCATAGCGCATCATGTCTAGAATAGGCCTGGTATATCAAGTTTCTTCCGAGGTAGATTCAAATATCGGTAGCGGTAAAGTTTCGCTCTACTGGATCCCCGTAGGTTCTGGATGTTGGCCGGTAAAGGCAAGCAGCATGCTTTTCGAACTATCATCGGCATTGCGGCATCTTCGAACACCTAGAAAGCTCTATCATTCGGCGCTCATCGTCGAGGTTCCCGAAGGAAAATATATCATCGAACAAGCTCCCGTTTGGGATCTGGCCGAATATCCCAAAGAAACAGTTGGTGAAGGTGCCGTCGGATGCAAATGGCTGCGAAAGATCAAGCTGTTCAGATATGAAGTGCGTTGTTGGAAAAATGGAATCATTCCTGATATCTCTTACGCTGTTGAAAGCCCGATTACAATATCGGAACAGCCCGAAACCGCTTACCTCGTTCTGGAAGCTCTTCGATCGGTCCCCTTGCCAGTATGGGGTAGGGATGAGCTTAATGCGGGAGAGATGTGGAACTCGAATTCCGTAATTTCTTGGGTATTGTGCAAGAGTGGGGTCGTTATCGAATCGATTCGTATTCCGAAATGCGGACGCGCCCTCGGGTGGTGCGCTGGAATTATCGTTGCCCGGCGAACATAATGCTCCGGCAAAGAATGCGATAGCATTGGTTCGAGTACAAGCACCATTACAAATTGAAATCAATATTGAAACTACCCCAAGATAAGTGGCATTAATAGGGATACAGGGCTAATAGGCTATCAGGTCAATCAACATGACATAAGTCATGTTGTGGTGATGCGTGCTGGACTCGAACCAGCGACAGGCTGCTTAAGAGGCAGCTGCTCTACCAACTGAGCTAACGCACCATTTCTGGAGGAGTATACACTAAAAATTTCCAGAGAAAAAGAGCTTAGACTGGCCTTAATATACCTTTATAGTGGCCCGGTTTTCTGTTGCGTATCGCATTGAGAACCTGTGCCCGTTGTGTATTACTGCCACGATAATTTAAGACAGGTACCGTATCCCGAATTTGTCCAAGATCGTATTTCAAAGCTTCCGACCGGGCAGCCTTAATTGATTCTACATACCGTGGCGGGCACATGCGCCGTAAAGCCTTAGAAGTATCGGCATAAAGCGCTCTCAACAATACGACGAAGTTTTTATTGACGTGTTCAGTTTTCTGATAGAAATAATCCAGTGATTCTTCGAGAAAGGCCATGAAGCAATACATCTCAACCTGAGTGAGTGTCTTCATCGGCCAAGAATGTTCTTGTCCGACTGCTTCGTTCAGGTCATCGGGTATAAATCCGTATCTATTCTCTTCACGCATCCTAAAAAGGAGATCCTGAGCTTTCCCGAATGACGGATTACGCTGAATCCCACCATAAAGCCTTCCATATCGTAATGTTCGCTCCCAAACATAATCTTTGTAGCAGGTGACCTGTTCTGCATCAATTTGAGCCTTACCACGCTCGTAGACTTGGGAAACCGTAGCGACAATCGATTCGATATTCTGGTTCCTTCCTTTCAAGAGTGTCTGAACTTCAGGCTCTTTAGCGATATCAAGGATCATCGGCAGACATTCGTCGATAGGGGTAGTGAGGTGCAAGAAGCCAACCATAAAGCTCGCATCGCTGCGAAAGGGTCTTCGGAAATTGGCGAGTATCTCGTCTTGGGTATCTCCGCCGGCATTTTCCGCGATTAATTCGTCGAGCCACGTTTGAGCAGCCAACGTGACGACATCGTGAAGAGCGAACGTCGTTGATGGTTTCAACCGGTACAAGGCGATATCAGATGCATTGTCGTGCCTGGCGTTCATGACCGAAGATTATACCATGGCTTATTGGAACATAGCCTTGCTTCTGCGGTACCGGTGATACGTAATGCCGAAGCGATGCGCTTCATCCCGAATCCTTTGGAGCAGGAAAAGCGTCTCTTTTTTCTCGTCGAATACGTAGCTAGCTTTTTCGTACGGCGTGAAAATTTCTTCACGCCGTTTTGCCAGCCCGCATACATTCAGCCGCAAGTTTCCGTCGCCCTCAATCGCGACCGGCTGCATATGAGGGACAATATCTGGCACATGCTGCTCATCTTTCATAAGCTTTATCTTAAGGTCGTGCAGAACCTCAAGCCCCTTCCTCAACTGGCCTTTGCCGCCATCGATAATGATGAGATCGGGAATCGCGTTGAACGAATCGTCTTCCGGCAATTGGCGCGCGTATTTCGGTATCAGGTACTTCAACCTTCTCGAAAGCATTTCGTACATCATCGCGAAATCGTCGGGCGTATCCTTTACGTTGATCTTGAATTTCCGGTAATGCGATTTTTTTATGATTCCGCCCTCAAAGACAACCATGGAACCGACGGGGTTGGTACCGGAAATATTGGATATATCGAAGCATTCGATACGGAAGTTATCCATCAAGTTTGCCTTGTCTTCTTTCGCAAATTGCTTCAGATTGACGAGCTTCAAAGTCTTGATAAGCTGCTCTTGCCCCTGCTGAGATCTTTGGTAACCGAGCCGGGTAACGTCGTCTTCGTCATCGCCGTAACCGATCATCATTTTCTGGGAAATATAATTCAGCTCATCGATTTGCTGCTTGACTTTGGCTGCTCGTTCGAATTGCTCGGTGCCCGCGAAGTATTTCATCTTCGACTCCAAATCCCTTACCAGGACGCGTTTCCTGTTCTGCAAGAACTTCTTTATATTTCCTATATTTTCCAAATACTCATCTTGGCTCACCATACCTTCGCATGGCCCTCCGCAGCGACCGATATGGTAGTACGTACAAAGGCGGGATAAGACACGTTTGCCTTCCTTTCTTTTTTCTGAACGCTCTTTAAGCTCTTCCTCGGTAATAGCGTAGGAGCAGGTTCTATACGGGAACTCCTTTCGCAAGAAATTCATGACCTGATCGCGGGCGTAGCCGTTCGGGAACGGGCCGAAATACACCGCGTTCTTGTCGTTCGTATTGCGCGCGCGGTAGATAATGGGGAAAGGATCCTTGGTAATCTTGATCCACGCATACGTCTTATCATCCTTCAGGAGAACGTTGTACCTCGGTTTGTATTTCTTTATGAGGCTGGCTTCAAGTATGAGCGCTTCAACCTCCGACTCGACGACATGCGTTTCTACCTCGAAGGCATTGTCGATCATGATTTGGATACGGGCCGTCAGTTTCGAGTAATTCATGAAGTACGAGGAAACCCGTTTTCGAATGTTCTTTGCCTTGCCGACATAGAGAATCTTACCCTCGCGGTCTTTATAGATATAGCAGCCGGGAAGCGTCGGCAAAGTCTTGAGAATAGGTTGTATGGGGTGATCCAACACGGTAGTTGTTATTTTAGCAATAATTCATGCAAATCGCTGTACGGCTCCCAATCGCGTTCGTGCTGTATAATAAGCCCTTTATGAAGGTTACGGATTGCTTTATGCAGTCGGCGCATTCGGAAATGAGTTCGAACCCGCCGTTTATACAATTTGATGTCGTAACGCCGCCTCAATTTCCTGAATTCCAAGGCTATTCGGTGGTTGAAGTTTCCGGGCGGAAGGCAGAAGAACGGCAAGTAATGGGTTACCCGCCATCGTGGGCTGGAACTCCATTTGCCTGCGTACTCGAAACATTCGAGTATATGCGCAATACCGGATTTCCCGATTTATTCTTCCGTGAACACGCCGTAATCGGACTTATGCCGGTCGGCGCGGATACGGTTGTAAGGACACTATCAACAAAGAATAATCAGGTCATGCTGTATACCAACGCGCGAACAAACGGCAGAAAAAACGGCGGTCGATTCGCCCAAATTTGTTTCCCGCAACGATATCGCGACTCAACAAGCTATCCGTGGTACTGGGAGCGTACCTTTCAGCAAGGCGATTCAGCAATCATTTTCCTTTCGGTTTCCCCTTTTCTCAAACATCCTCTTGAGAGCGACATGGTTGAAGCCGCGGCCCGATCGGATTTCAGCATATTGAGACGATTGATCGAACCGGAAAGGATCGGTGCCTTGAAGAGAGAAGAACACTTCGCATTCCTCGCATTGGCGGTCGAATTCTAAAGGATGGAAAAATTCACCTAAATCCTTATTATGGTTTGTAATGCCCGCATTAGGACAAAGCGACAATAAATTCCGCTTCAATGTATGGATGTCTCAAGCCAAGCACGACATGGAAGCTGCACGGGGAAGCCTTGAGCATGGGGCATACGAATGGGCATGCTTTCAAGCCGAACAGTCGGCAGAAAAAGCGCTGAAGGCTGTAATCGTATTCCACGGCAAGGCAGCCCCTAAGCTCCATAAGCTTGGAGTACTAATCGGAATCATGAAGAACGTCGACCCTAGATTCCGCGGAATTCATATAGACATAGCAGATTTACAGTCGTATACTTTTACCGCACGATATCCTTTCCTCATCCCAGGCAACTTTGAAACCCCACACGATTACATAACCAAGGAAGACGCACAAATATGCATACAGCAGGCACAAATAATCCTAAATTTGATCAAAGAGTTGCTGAACGCCTAGAACAAGCGCTGGTTAGCATTAAGGCATCATTCACCAAGAACCTCATCGAAGTTTTTGTATTCGGCAGCTACGCTAAAGGCAATGCGCGCAAGTTTTCGTCGATTGACGTGCTGGTGGTAATCAAAGAGTCGCACGACCGCTTTACGCAAAGAAACGCCAATCTGCACCGGCTCCTCAACGAATACGATCTGCTCCCCATGATCGATCCGCTCGTCTACACGGAAAGCGAATTGCTCGATTTGATAGAGAAGAAAGAAAGCTTTATCGACTCTATCCTGGGAGAAAGCTTCGTCGTTTGGAGCGACGACCGCCACATCTTCATCAACCAAATATCCGACGAGAATAGGGTAGTATCGCGATACGAAAAAGACGCCCCAAAACTATCTGAAGATTTCGATGTTTAATGCTGTTTTAACAGTTCTGCATACTTGCTGGATACCTGGGAAGGCATCATATTGATCCATGAAACGCTCGGAGGTACCCTCGTCAGGATATGGGGTGGAGTATTTGGGTTCTGGGGATGTCCCATATAGACTTCCATTCCGGTAGCTTTCGCAAATTGTTCCAAGTAGAAGAAACCTAGCAACGCCAAGTCGTTCATATGCAATTGGTAACGGGTGACGTGTACACCGATATTTCCGTTTGCGGCATTTTCTTGGCATAGGGCATCGGCAATTCTTGCTTTGCCAATTTCATACAGATTTGCGTACCGTTGAATTAAATTCTGCGTCGGTAGAGGAAAGGTTCTGATATCTTTGGTACCTTGCGTCCAAAACAAAAGGGTACGTAGCCAGGGAGTCGCATGAAGAACCATATGGATCGGATCGTACTCGGCATTCATATATCTCGATACTACGTCGTTGATCACGCCTTGATTTGCGGCGAGCGCGCTCATAACAGTGACACCCGGCAAAACGTGGCCGTTCGGTATTTGGGACATATCAAGCCTGCTCGAACCTCGAGCGAGGACGTTATCTCCGACTCTTTGAGCAGAAGGATGATAGAGACTGGCGCTTCGGATCACTCGAACGGTCGGATCAGTCAAAATAGCCATTCTCGGTAGGAATCCGACCCGAGCCAAGGCATCGAGGTATGCCCTTTGCGAAGCTTCGTCTATCGCCATACCGCTCGAGTAGCGATCGTTGCCATGTGAAACTTGAGCGAACAGCGGCGCGTTTGGAGACACCAAACCGTGGTTGGGATACCGTACATTAACGCCCGCGTATGAAATGCCGATTGCGGCAACAGAAGAAGTCAGCTGAGTACTGACCGTTTGGTGCAATCCCCCAATATCGATAAAGTGGGGAAGCGAAGTCCCCGGACGATATCGTTCGAGGATCGTATTCTGAGGGGCGACAGTATAAAAATCACGTACAGGGTCGAGAGCCATCTATATACTATACCATCTTATCTAGAATTCAGCTCAACGCTGATGAGCGATACTATCCAATCGGGAACGTATTTTGTAGTATCGGGCAATGAGTTTACACGAAGGCCAAAATGCACCTGACTTCAGTGCAATAGCAGACAACGGTGAATCAATGCGTTTATCCGAAATTGCGGCGAAATTCATCATCTTGTATTTCTACCCCAAAGACGATACTCCCGGGTGTACGCTTGAAGCATGCGGCTTACGGGATCGTTCCGATGAGCTAGGAAAATACGGCGCAATAATTTTGGGAGTAGGCAAAGGAACCAAAGGTTCACACAAGAAGTTCAAGGAGAAATACCATCTGGATTTTCCGCTCTTGGTGGATACCGAATTGCTGATCTGCGCGCAGTACGATGTGCTGAAGGACAAGAGCATGTTCGGAAAGCCATACAAAAGCATAGCCCGTACCACATACGTGATACAAAATATGAAGATTATCAAGGTCTTTGAGGATGTAAACCCCGTCACGCATGCCGGCGCGCTGATCGAATTCCTTCAATCCGTTCATGCCTAATTCATACCTGGCCATTAAACTACAGGCAGTAGTATTATTGAGGCTACATAATGTAAAATACCGTAATGAAAGATGTACTTAAGTTCCTAAAGCACCCGGCCTTTATCGCGATCGCGATAACCGCACTCGGGATCGCGGGGTTAGTTTACCTCGTCAAGGCTATCCCTACCAATAACGACGAATATGCACAGAGTACCACCGATCATGTTCGATGGAACCCAAATTCCAACGTCGTCATGACCGAATACGGCGACTTCCAATGCCCCGCATGCGGAAACTTCTACCAAACGACCGAGAAATCGTTGGAGGAAAAGTATAAGGATAAAGTCAAGCTAGTTTTCAGGCATATGCCGTTGACGTCGCTGCACCGAAACGCGCAAAAAGCAGCAGAGGCAAGCGAAGCGGCGAATGCACAGGGAAAATTCTGGGAATATCACGATATTCTTTACTCAAGGCAGACTGCCGATGCAGAAAATTGGGACACCGATAAGTTCGTGTCGTATGCCAAGGAGCTGAATCTCGATACGGAGAAATTCAAGAAAGAGCTGACCAGCAATTACTGGAGAAAAGTTGTAAAGGACCAATCGAACGAAGCATCTTCGAAAGGCTACAACTCAACACCGACGATCGAAATAAACGGCAAGAAAATTGAAAACGCGACGCTCGAAACTCTTTCCAAAGAAATCGATAAGGCGCTCGAGGCTGCGGGAGCGAATACGACCACCGTTACCCCGACGGTCGTTCCTACTTCAACACCGACGGGCACGCCAGCAGTTACCGCCGAGCCGACAAAACAATAGTTTTTCGTGGAAAACGGGGAGCCGTTCGAGGCTCCTTTTTTGTTGACTGCACGAGTCTAACTGCCTAGTATACGTACATGAGAATACTTGTTACCGGCGGTGCGGGCTATATCGGTTCCCATACCGTACTCGAACTATTACAAAGAGGACATGACGTTGCAGTTTTTGATAGTCTCGAACTCGGACACAAAGAATCGCTTGATCGCATCGAAAGAAAGGTCGCGAAGAAAATTCCATTTTACCAAGGATCCCTGCTCGACCAGGAAATATTCCGTAAGTCGGTCGATGATTTCAAGCCGGTTGGTGTAATACACTTTGCAGCATACTCGCTCGTCGGCGAGTCGATGAACGCACCCTTAAAGTATTACCATAATAACCTCGTCGGCGGCATGAATATCCTCAAGACGCTAACCGAATGCCATGTAAACTACGTAGTGTTTTCTTCGACAGCGGCCGTGTTCGGGCAACCGGATACCGTGCCGATTTCTGAAGATACCGTTGAATCGCCCATTAACCCCTACGGAAGCAGCAAACTCATGTTCGAGCGCATCATGCGCGATGTATCGCAATCATCCGATCTTAGATTCGTTGCGCTACGGTACTTCAATGCCTGCGGCTGTGAGCCGGATGGTTTGATTGGTGAAGATCATACCCAAGAAACCCACCTCATCCCCATCATAATGGACGCTGCACTGGGAAAGCGGCCAAGCGTTTCGATATTCGGTACCGATTACGACACTCCAGACGGAACCTGCATAAGGGATTATATCCATGTTCTCGACCTTGCCGACGCCCATATCAAAGCCCTTGAGTACTTGTCCCGGGAGAAAACCTCGAACATCTTCAATCTCGGTTCCGCTACCGGGTTTTCCGTGAGGCAAATTATCGATGAGGTAAAGAAAGTATCTGGAACAGACTTCCAAATACAGGAGGCCGAAAGGCGGCCAGGCGATCCTGCGGTCCTAATAGCCGATAGCACAAAAGCCAATACAATATTAGGGTGGAAGCCGACAAGATCACTCGATGAAATCATAAAGAGCGCATGGGCATGGGAAACGTGTAAAGCAACCTACGACTACTGAATCACTACAGAATGCTTGCAACAACCGATAGACCGGAGACAATCGTAAACACATGTTTCACGACAACGGGAATTCTTATCGTTGATGCATTCGGATTTGCGCCGCTAAACCAGGAAACTCCCTCCTGGAGAACGTCTACTTCTACTTGATATTCTCCGGGCTGGTTCGGCATTTCAACTGAGATCTCGAAGGTAAGCTCATCGTCCTGCTCCAGGTCGCACGGCAGCATTGT